>NZ_JBCOMH010000001.1:0-286499 GCF_040924265.1 Ruminococcus sp. RTP21198st1_G1_RTP21198_201120 | reverse complement strand
TTCTCGCACGTCACCATTTGTGTTTTTTCACAACACCCCCGAATAACCACACAACGCATTTGTAGGGGACGGCGCCCTCGACGTCCCGACCCCTCGACAGCCTTTGTCCCCCTGCATGGCTTGTGAAAAAAATACAAACCTCACTCCTTCGAGCGGGACGCCGAGGGCGTCGTCCCCTACAATCCTGAATTTACAGCAAACTCCAAGCACAGGCGAACAATGTTCTCCCCTACATCTCATTCGGGCAAGTTCCTGCCGCCGCAAAATCGCTCCGCTCTTTGCGTATCTACATTGCGCTTAGGGCTAGAAAGACGGTGCAGATTTAATTCTCCGATATCACTTTCATCTGATATCCTATTTCTATCTGCTTTTGATACTACAATCTGCACCTTGTCGGCTTACGCCGAATGAGGCTCTGCCTCATACTCCGCTAGGGGCTTTGCCCCTAGACCCCACAATGGGTTTCACCCCTTGACCCTGACCAGGGACGTGTCCCTGGACCTTTTGCTCGCTTCGCTCGGTGTTGGGTACTCTACTTTGTGCGGCACTGTCATTCCTCACTCCTCACTCCTCACTTAACTTCACTCCTCATTTAACTCCGCTCCTCACTTAGCCTCGCCCCTGATTTATTCAAATGTAATCGTTTTATACCTATTGCATTAATTTGCTTTTTGTTGTATAATATATTTGTTAATATATACAGCCATTTGGCAAAATCAAGATAAGAAAGGACCTTATTACTATGAAGAAATTCCTTGCGGCGGCTCTTGCTCTTTGCATGACAAGTGCTGCTCTCACAAGCTGCGGTGATTCAAACAGCTCTTCTGCTGCTGACTCAAACTCCGCTGCGGCAAACTCTCAGGCTTCCGATTCAAGTGCGGCTGATACCGAAAGTGTTTCAGACAAGCTTCTTGCTGAATACCCTGCATCTACGGAAAAGATAGATGTTAAAAATGGTGCTACTGAGAACATGATCGCCAGAAGCGTTATCAACGAGGGCGACACTTCCCGTCTTGCGGCTAAGCTCGACTACGCTCTGCAAAATCCTAAGGAGACAACAAAGATCTGTTTCATCGGCGATTCTATCACGGCAGGTTCGGGTGCTAACTCCTCAACTAATCAGTATGTAAACCAGTTCAAGAGCTGGTGGGAGGAAAACATAAGCTTCTATGTTGATGTTACTAATGCCGGTATCGGTGCAACTGACTCATACATAGGTGTTCACAGGGCACAGCGTGACGCTTTGGAGGCTAAGCCTGACATTATCGTTATCGAGTTTATCAATGACGCTGATGATGAATTTTATGAGTCCTGCATGGACAGCCTTGTAAGAATGTGTCTTGAGCAGGACAACAATCCTGCAGTTATGATACTTGAGCCTTCAACTGAGGGGGGTACATCTCCACAGGCTGCACATTTCAAGGTAGCGCAGGCTTACAACATTCCTATGATATCTTATCATGACGCTGTTATGCCTGAGATAGAGGCTGGCAACTTCACATGGGCTGACATTTCACCTGACAACGTTCACCCTAATGATGACGGACACGTTATAATGGCTTCACTGCTCACAAAATTCGTTGGCAACATAAAGGACAATATTGACAGCGTTGACAAGGAAGCAAAGGCATTTGACACAAGCACTGTTGCACCGACGGGCGATGTATTCGCTGACGCTACTATCGGAAGCCGTCAGACAGAGGACATTGTAAAGACAACTGATGAGGGAACATTCACAGATGTTACAACATTCCAGAAGTTCACAGACGGTTGGGGAACGACAACAGGCGGCACTATCAAGTTTGAGATAACTGCAAAGAACATTGGTATGATATACTACATGACAGTTGACGGCAAGTCCGGCGTGGCTGCGGTAAAGGTCGATGGCGAGGACGTTGCGACTATCAACGCTGACTTCACAAGCGGCTGGGGCAACTACGCTAAGGCACAGCAGATATACTCATCTGACGAGGTGGCTACTCACACTGTTGAGGTAACTGTCGTTGATGACGCAAAGCCTAACTTCCAGATACTTAACTGGCTTATTTCATAAGGATCTATAATAATATTTTGGCGGATACGAGAGTTCGTATCCGCCGAAGTTTTGTTTTCATTTATGTTATATGAATTAAATAGGACACAAAATATTTAGTGAAAACTAAGCAGCCAGCTTAACAAAAACGAAAATAGATATGATATAATAAATATGCTGAAAGAAACAAAAACAGCGATAACTTATTGATCCCCTTAATAAGACTTCTCCCGACAGGTTTTCCGACTGTCGGGAGTTTTTTTGCATATTAGTTTTCTTTTTGTTCTGTGATAATATCCGAAAGCTTATTTATCAGATCTTCAGGCACGTTATAGTAACACTTATTTATCTTTACGTTATACGCATCTGCCGTTGTTTGTCTGACAATTATGCTATATTCTTTACCGTCTGATACTTTCCACTGAGCAGTACCCTTTGAAAGCATTCCATTTTTTGCTGTATTTTCATCGACCGCATAGCTTAAACTTTCGTTGAGGAGCTGGCGAAATTCTGTTATAGCCGTTTCATCTGTTATATCCCAGTTTTTCCCCTTTGCATATGGATCGCCATACTCGGCGGACACACCAAAGCCATTTATATTGCTGAAATCAAGTTCTGTGATACTATCATTGTCCACCGAAGCTTCACTTTGTTCAGTGCTTTCACCGAGCACAACAGAGCTGTTTGCAGGCGTTGGGGCGGCACTGCTTTCTGTGGTATTTCCGCAGGCTGTCATTACAGCTATTCCTGACAAGGTGAAAATAAATAATATTTTATATTTCGTTTTGTTCATAATATCGCCTCCTGTAATAATTATACTCGAATTGGATAATTACCACAATTGACAATTTTAACATATTACTTGTTTATGTTTTGTACAATTTACTAAATAAATCTAAATATTATTAAAAATCGTCAAAAAAATCGGCAGCAGGCACATGATAGCGTCTGCTGCCGATAGTTTTATATTGTTTTAAGCATTAAAGCAATTATCCAAGAACAACAACGATGTTTGTCTGCTCTGTCATCTTGCACTCGCATACGAAGTTGCCTTCAACTGCTTCGCCGTTGACTGTCATAGACTTTACGCCGCTCTGAACGTGGTCTGGGTTCTGAATGTCGATAGAAAGGTGCTTGCCACGGAAGTTCTTTTCGATCTTGAAGCCGTCCCATGTGTGTGGGATAGATGGGCTTATTACAAGTCCCTCTGCGTTTGGTCTCATACCGCAGATACCCTCTACGCAGCCTACCATTACTGTTGAGCCTGTACCTGTCAGCCAATGAACGTGTGAACGTCCTGCATATGGTGAACGTGTTGACTCTGTAAACTGACCGTGAACGTATGGCTCAAGTATTCTTACTTCTGCCTTATCGTTCATGTTAGCAGGTGAGGACTCGAGGAAGTACTCGAATGCTCTGTCACCATGACCGAGAAGTGACTCTGCAAGGATAGCCCAGCCCTGTGTCTGTGAGAAGATACCACCGTTCTCCTTTGTATCAGGGTTAAAGATGTGCATAAGTGCACCGTCAAAGTAATGATCTACATAAGGTGGCTCCATGATCTTTACGCCAAATGGAGTATTGAGTATCTCGTGTACCTTTTCCATAGCAGTTTCAGCCTGCTTCTCAGATGCGAAGCCTGAGATAACTGACCAAGACTGTGGGTTGAGCCACATTGAAGCCTCTGGATCCTTCTTAGCGCCAACGATCTCGCCGTTCTCTCTGTAGCCTCTGATAAATCTATCCTCGTCCCAGCAAGCTTCAAGGCTCTTGCCGAGTTCAGGCTGTACCTTGTCGATATAAGCAGCGTACTCATTATCGCCTCTGTCAAGAGCATAGCCCTTGATGATGCTCATTGCATAGTAGAGCTGGAATGCAACGAATGTTGACTCGCCCTTCTTACCAAGTCTGAGGCAGTCGTTCCAGTCAGCATAAAGACCTGCTGGCATTGTATGAGCGCCAAGTCTTTCCATTGAGAAGTTGATAGCTCTCTTAAGATGCTCGTAAACTGTATCTTCGCCGCCGTTTGCGTATACGATAACTTCATCGAGGAACGCCTTGTTTCCGCTCTCGCCGATATACTTATTAACTGTTGGGAAGAGCCAGAGAGCGTCGTCTGCTCTATAGCATGGGTGGCCTGTTTCCTTAGCGTAGATAGAGTTCTCATCGTTCTCGTCCGGGCAAGTTTCATGGCCTGCCTTGTGGTCGAACTTAACAAGTGGAAGTCCGCCGCCGTTATCTACCTGTGCAGAGATCATAAATCTGATCTTTTCAGCAGCAAGCTCAGGATTGATATGGATAATACCCTGGATATCCTGAACTGTATCTCTATAGCCATAGCCGTTTCTCAGACCGCAATAGATGAATGACGCAGCTCTTGACCAGATAAATGTGATGAAGCACTGATAAGCGTTCCATACGTTTACCATGTTATTGAACTCGTCAGAAGGAGTTTCGATCTGGAAGTTATTAAGCTGACCATGCCAGTAAGCGATAAGCTCCTTTACCTCAGCGTCTACCTTGCCAGGCTCGTTATATGCAGCGAGTATCTCGTCTGCTACCTTTGGATTCTTCTGACCAACAACATAGATTATCTCCTTTGTTTCGCCAGGAGCAAGGATAATGTCAGACTGGAGAGCACCGCAAGCGTTTGAGTTATAGTTGAGCTTGTTATCGCAGAAGCCTCTTTCAACTGCAACAGGGTTGCCGTATGTTCTGTAAGAGCCGATAAAGCTGTCCAGATTACCGTTATAAGCGGAAACAGGAGCGCCAACTACGCCGAAAAATCTTTCTCTCCAGTTAGAGCCGTTCTCGTCCTTACCGCTGTTCTCATTGATGTGCTGAACGATCTTGTTGCCCTCAAAGCTTGTTCTTGTGATGAACAGTGTATACTGGAGGTTTACCTGATCCTGCTCGTAGTTGTTCTCATTTGTGAACTCTACAAAGCCGAATGTTGAAAGGTTTCTGTATCTGTCAGAGTTATTTGTGATCTTAGTTCTCCATACCTCATATGTTTTGTTCAGAGGAACATAATATGTAAGCTCAGAGTGGATATCTGCATAGTCAGACTTGATAGTTGTATAAGCTGTACCATGGTGGCACTCTGTCTTATACTGATCGAGAGGCTTGCCTACAGGCTGCCATGTGCATGACCAATAATCCTTGGCGTCGTTATCTCTGATGTAGATATATCTGCCAGGGAGACCGATATTTGAGTTGAAACGGTAACGGATTATTCTTCCGTTAGCACCGCTCTTTACAAAGCTGTATCCGCCGCCGTTGTTGGATACGATAGCACCGTACTCTGGTGAGCCGAGATAGTTAGCCCAAGGTGCAGGTGTGTCAGGTCTTGTGATGACGTATTCCTTGTGTTCAAGGTCAAAATAACCATACTGCATATTTTTTATACGCTCCTTTTCAATATTTTAAAGTTGTAAACGTTTCACCAAAATAGCGTAAACGTTTCCCTCATAGATCCCGTCATTATTCATAACGCTTATATTATTTTAGCATACTTCCGATAGCTTTACAAGGGGGTAAAGCCAAAAAAATGGGCGTATTTTCAAAAAACTTTTTCGGGATTGTAGACTTTTGAAACTTAAACGTTTGAAAATCGTCATGCTTTTTGTCATTGTCCAAAACGCACTAATAACTGATAATTATTTATATATATTGGATATTGACAGCAGTGTCGAAAATATGGTATATTGTGTATATAATAAATTATAGGAGGTTTACCATTATGAACATTAAAGGAAGAGTTTTAGCTATGGTTTCTGCTTGTGTTGTGATTTTCTCACAAAGTTCAATCGCAACGTTTGCTCTTGATAACCAGGAGGTTCTTACATTACCAACTTCTGTTTCAGATTTAACCAGCGCTGAAAACATGGGACAAGTGGTTAAAATTCACAACTTACATGGAGCAGATGAAGTAACCATTGCTTTCTGCGCTGAAATGGAGTCGGGATATGTGATATATGATTTGTCAGGAAATACAATAGAGTATAGTCCTACATCATCATCTCCATATAGCGACTTACAAGGCGATTTATATTATGCTGGTCCACTTGAATACTTGACTAAAACAAGCACTGATTACAAAAATTTGCGAACAGGTGAGATTTTAACAGACGAGCAATTCAACGAAGTTACCGAGAGTTTTACTAATGAGAGCATAAAACTTTCATCAACTAATTTTATGAGTTCAAGTGCTTCCAGGGCTAATTCAGGATTTCGCACAGCAGTTTCAAAAGTATCTGGAACACCTAGAAAACTAAACTACAACACATCTAATCAATGTGGGGCGTTAGCAGCTGTTATCAACTTATGCTATATTGATGACTACAAAGACAACAATTGTTTGAGTGATTCTTATTCTAATAATCCCAGAAGTCTTTTCAACACCCTTAACAATTATATTCCGAGAGAAACAAGCCGAAATGGAATAATAAATGGACTTAGTAACGCAAAAAAGGATAAAATATGTAGTTTTACTTCATCGCCTGATGCTTACTATGGCGGTGATTCATGGGGATTTTGTTTTTACAGGATACTCACGTCAAATTCTCCAACCATATTACTTATTATAAAGCATCCGAATTATGGCGGAAAAAATGATAAAAATCATTGGGTACTAACATATGGCATTGTTCAATGCTTCGATAATAATAATAAATTAGTTGATAAATATTTTATTGTTAACGATGGGTATGGAAAAAATGATATACGGATTCATTACACATATCAGGACGACTGTGTTTACATTTAAGGGTAGGTGACAAAATATGAAAAAGACAGTTTATTTGGTTTTAGCGCTCTCACTGCTTCTTTGCTCATGCTCGCAGAAAACAGACAATGATGACAAAAGCAAGGTCAATGACAGCAGTACAGTTGTGACAACAGCTTCTACAACAATGACAACTACCACAAATTCATCATCAAAGGTTGATGAAAATGCTGAAATTTCGGCATATTATATTCATCACTGGTATGGAGAAGAACCATATGAGATAACAGACAAGGACACTATCGAAAAGATAACTGCGTGGATAGAGAATGCTAAATCGGTATGCAAGGATTATCCTTACATTGACGGCTTAGAATACGGTGGCGCAGACGCTTATGGAATCTCTCTCGAAAAGGATGAATCAAGTGATGCGTATGAGAGCATTTGTGTTATCGATGTTTCACAGTATTCGTGGGACACCTCAGACGGTATGCACTCTGAAAGTAAAATATGCAATTTTAGCATAAAAGATGATGCAGGCGAATTTCAGGATTACAATTTGCCAAAGGAAATGATAGATGAAATAATGCCCCTTATAACAAGACCTAATGTTGAATAGCAAACAACACATACAAAACCGGCGTGTATCTTCGTGATACACGCCGGTCGTTTCTATTATGTTTTTATGATACCTTGAGCCATGCGCAGGCAAAATCAAGTGCTTCATAAAGGCTTGATTTTTCTGCTACCTTAACGATCTGCTTATTCGGAGGCAGTGTGCTGTCTGTTGCAACTTTTCTTATTCTTACCTTATTTGCAACGTCGATACCGCCGACCTTTTCTGTAGAAAGTATTTCTATCATGACTACGAACTCGTCATACATATTTCCAAAATAGATATTATTCCCTTTTCTCACCAGAGGAACGCCCTTATAGGTGAAAAAAGCTTTCTTTTCTTCTGCCATTTATCTCTCCGCCTTTCTCATAATATATTTCTCTTTTTGTTTACTATTTTATTATACCATACTTTTCACATAATTAAAAGAGCTTTTGACAACTTTTTTGCGCAGGTTTTCAGCCTCACTTTATGTGGGATACATATTGTATCACTTATTCTTTGTGAAAGCTGTCGAAACATGACCGTAGGGGCGAACGCTGTTCGCCCGTCAGATCATATGCTTAGCATGGGGTATGCGTTTTAATAGTTATCGTCCACAGCCTCGCCTTTAAGAAGTCTGTCCATATTTGCAACGAACGTATCTACCCAAGTTGACTGTATTCTGAATGAGGTTTCACCATTTAGCTTGACTACAGAACGTCTTGAAGAATCCTTATAAATCTCCATAACGTCCTTTTTGCCGTCCTTGCGGTCGAATGTTACAGTCAGATAGCTTTCGCCCTCAGGGTCTGTGAAGTATATCTCATTTGTCGGGCAACCCATAAGATACTGATAGAAGGTCTTAAAGTTGTCAACGTCAAGCTCCTTGCCGTCTGTTGTGACCTTTGTTACCTGTGCAGTAGTTTTGCCGTCAGAATCTGTATCCGTGCTTGCGCCTGAGCTTTCCACCTCATAGACTGTCTTTTTGCCGTTATATACTACCTCAACGTTCTTAAGGTCAACAAGGTAGTTTGAAGTCATAAGGCTTGTGATAACGTCCTCTGCTTTGATCGTTGCCCATGGGAGGTTATCGGCTGAAACGAGGTATATAGCGTCAACGCCCTTTACGCCCTCAAAGTAGCAATAATATGCAGACACTGTATCTGTTGTTTCACTGCTGTCGCCTGCTGTTGCATAGACAGGGTCGCCTATTTTAAGGGTATAGTCATAGCCGTCTCCCGAGAGTCTTACTGTTGCGAACGGGTCGGAAAGTCCATGCTCCTTCATTGCAGTTTCATCAGGTGCGATGACCTCACAGCTCTGTGCTGTAAGTCCCCACATACCATGGGTAGTTGCTGAAGAATTTGTGATGTTCAGGTATGAGAAGATAGGCTCTGTCATTACCTGACCTGAAAGTCCCTCTATCTCGTTCGGGTTATTTTCAAACGCCATTTCATAGTCCAGATCTTTTCTTGTAACTGTTTCCTTGCCATAGTCAGGCCAATCGTCGTCAGCCGGCTTTGTGAGCAAAGTAAGGTTCGCATATGCGGTCACTGGATCTGTATAGTATGAAAGCTTTGTTCCCATTACCATATAGACGGTCTTTTCATCGTCAAGGCTCACATAGCTGTATCTTTCGTTGCTTGGTGAAACAGAGCCTACATGAAGGGTAGTGGCAGTGCCGTCGCTGTATTCAACTGTGAGATCTGCTGTGGGCTTATCAAGACCGTATTTTGACATATCCTCAACGTTTTCTTCAACGAGCTTTTTCGCCTTGAAGCCGTCAAGATTCGATATCATGGAAGCTTCTGCGGTGGCATTTGCATTGAGAGTGCCAAGCTCAGGTATGCTCCATGTGGATTTACCTGACTCGGACTTATTAACGGAATACTCGCCATGTTCGTTTGAAACCTTTACGCTTGTTATATCGTCGCTTGACTTTGTAAGGATAACAACGCTCTCGTCCTGACTTGAAACTGCCGCTGTTGACGATGAGCTGGAGTCTGCGTCTGATTTGCCTGAGGTGGAGTTGAGAAACGCCATTACTCCCACCAGACAAGCGGCTGTGACTCCGCAGATAATGATACCCTGCAATTTACCATTCATTTGTGATTACCTCTGTGTTTTACTTATTCTTTCTTCTTGCCCAGATAACGATACCCACTATAAGAACTACAACAGGTACGCCAAGGCAGAATGTCCATTTAAGAACTGTTTTCTGCTGCTGAGTGATATCGAAAACATTGCCTGTGATAGTTTTTGGTGTGATAGTGATACCTGCGGTCTTTCCGGTAAGGCCGTTTATAACGCTTATGAAATACTCGCTGTTCTGATACTGTGAATACTGCAAGTAGGTATCAGACAGCATACCCTCTGAACCTACTGCGATAACATTGCTATAGAGAGTTTTGTTATCGTCTGTAAATTTTGCCTTTGAGCCGACAGCCATATAATTCTGCTGACCCTTTACCAGAGCGTCGCCTATATTCACCTGACCTGTGGTCTGTGATATATCAACATTTGCGGTATAGGCAGAATCTGAGGACTTGAGGTAGGCGTCTGTAGACACCATATCCTGCTCGTCAAAGAGTGTGTTTACAGGACGGCAGAGTGCTGAAAGGATAGCTGGGTTCTCTGTAGAAACGTCCTGAGTGAAGTTATCAGACACATCTGACGCAACTGTTACGCAAGGCGAGTTATAATACTTGCCTGAATCGCTTTCGCAGATAACGCCCTTGCCGACAGAAAGTCCATACTCTGACAGGAACTCATCAAGATTCGGTGTGTCCTCCTGACCATAAGAAGCGATATAGAGGAGCTGTTTGCCAAGATTTCCGTCATTATTGAGGAAGTCGCTGACCTTTTTGATATCCTCCGCCAGATAGTCAGTCTTAGGAGCAGGGATAACCACAACGTCTGTATCGGCAGGGATATCCTCGGAGGTTATATCCACTGTGTTCACGTTATAGCCGTTAGCTGTAAGAAGCGTCTGGAAATATGTGAGCTGTGTAAGCTCGCTTCTGCCTGTGAGGATAGAAACATAGACAGGGTTAGGGTCTGTTACTGTCATAAGTGCAGAAGTGAAAGCCTGCTCTGCGTTTGAGGACTCAACATAGCTGCCGTAATAGGACAGGAATGAAAGGTCGCCGCCTGCCTGCTGGGCAAGGGTATCTATGCTGTAGCCTGACTGTGAAAGCTTCTGCTCGAACTCGTCTGTGAATGTAAGGAGGTCGAGCATACCGAGCTTTCTTGTTCGGCTTATCTCTTTGCCGTCAACCTTTGTTTTTGTTTCAAATATCATATCGAACTGGCTAATAGTATCGGTATACTCCTTAACGATCTCAGGGTGTGAGTCGATATCAACGAAACGATATGTGATATGGTGATTGAGCTTACAATAGTTTTTCAAAAGCTCAACAGCCTGCTTATTATAAGAGCTGTAATTTGTATAAGTATTCTCGTCTGCGAAGATAGTTACCTGAACGTCTACGTTCACTTTCTTTACATAATCCTCTGTATCGTTTGAAACTGAATATATCTTATTTGTAGTCAGGTCGATAGTGATAGGATATCTGTCAAAAAGCATTGTTGTGACAACATTCACCAGGACAAGCAGAGCGACAAAAACGCAGGTGAACACTGTTGCCATTGTTCCATGCTTGAGCTTTTTGGCATTGAACTTTTTGCCGTCCTTTGTCTTTTTCTCTTTTTTATCTTTCTTTTTGTCTTTATCTTTTTTATCCTTTTCTGTATCCTTTGGAGCGGTCTTTGCTGCCTTTTCGTCTGCTACAACGTCTTTAAGCAGGTCTGCTCCTGATACAGAGATCTTTTCGTTATTATTCTCTTCCATTTAAACAGCCCTCCTTTAGCCCCAGCGGCGTTTTTCAAGCACTCTCACCGTGAGGAAAAGAAATGCCACTATTGCACTCAGAAAGAACACAACGTTAGAAAAATCAAAAAGTCCATAGGTGAATGAATAATATCTCTCGCCGAATGACACCTTTTCGCACACTGTTGTGAGCCATTCAAAAGGCAGAAGATTGCCTATAGTTGACAGGAACGACACGAAGATAAGTGCGATAAAGCTTATTACTGCGGCAACTATCTGGTTTTCTGTGAAAGATGAGCAGAAGATACCGATAGCGATATAAGCGCCGCCGACAAGTGCCAGAGCGACGATATTGCCCACAACGACGTTCCAGTCAGGCGTACCGAAAGCGGATACGACAACTGCAAAAACGCCTGTGATAGCGATAGCTATGATATAGATAAGGAAAGCGGCAAGGAATTTACCTACAACTATGCTGCCAAGTCCCACAGGGGCGGTGAGCAGACACTGGTCTGTTTTTGTTCGCTTTTCCTCGGATATGGTCCTCATGGTGAGGACAGGTATAAGCACTATTATGATTATAAGAAGCGCACTGAAAACGGAATCAAGTCTTGTATAGCCGCTTTCAAGGCTGTAGTTTGCAAACATTACGCCTGAATAGGCATAGAATGCCGCAAGGAAAATATAACCGATAGGTGAGGTAAAATAGCTTCTTACCTCTCGTCTGAATATTGCGCCCATTAGTCATTTCCCTCCTTATCGGAAGTATTTTCAAGGGCAGGCAAAGCCTCGCCCATTGTGAGCTTGAGGAATATATCTTCAAGTGAAAGCTCAGAGGTCTTAAGTTCAAGCATATACCAGCCGTTTTTAACAACTGTTTCAAAGACGTCACGTCTGATATCCACGCCCTCTTTTGCCTCTATTCTTATATCGTTCACGCCGTCTTTATGGCTTGCGTCGCAGATGACTTTTTCAACGCCCTTTATGCCCTGCATTGCTCTGACGATCTTATCCTTATCGCCCTGTATCTTTGCAGTGAGCTTATGCTCGCCTGAGAGCTTCTGTGAGAGGTGTTCCTCTGTATCGTTTGCGACGACCTTGCCCTCGTTGATGACGATTATCTTATCGCAGACAGCCTGCACCTCAGAAAGGATATGAGAAGAAAGGATAACGGTATGATTTTTGCCGAGCTTTCTTATAAGAGTTCTTATCTCGATTATCTGCTTAGGGTCAAGACCTACTGTAGGCTCGTCCAAGATAAGAACCTTTGGGTTGCCGATAAGAGCCTGAGCAAGACCTACTCTCTGTCTATAACCTTTTGACAGGTTCTTGATTATTCTGTTATAAACATGGTCTATCTTTACAAGTCCGCATATATCTTTAAGATGCGACACCTTTGGAAGCTTACACTTTTTAAGGTCATAGACAAAATAGAGATATTCTTTTACGGTCATATCCATATAAAGGGGCGGAAGCTCAGGGAGATAGCCTATCTGCTTTTTAGCCTTGATAGGGTCTTCAAGGATGTCTACGCCGTCTATAAGGGCTTTGCCGTCTGTACAGGATATGTAGCCTGTAAGGATATTCATGGTGGTGGATTTTCCCGCTCCGTTAGGACCGAGGAAGCCGAGAACTTCGCCGTCCTCCGCTTTAAAAGAGATATTATCGACAGCTTTTTTGTCGCCGTATCTCTTGGTAAGGTTTATAACCTCTATCATTTTATTTCCTCCTCTTAGGAAAAGCATTCATAAGTCTTTACAATTTTATAATACTTATGTGACAGGGGAGTGATAGCTGTACGAAATACAGAGCATTTTAAGTAAATTTAAAGTAGCAAATACTCAAAATGCTCCGCTGTTGAATTATTTATCTGTCTAAAAGCGATGTATCTATGTAATTTGTAGGGGAGCGGTGCAATTTCTGCTTTGCAGAGATCCGACATCCCACTTGTTTGGAAATTATTTCGCCCCTACACTTGTTCAACATTTTCGTAGTTTTTATTATGACAGCTTCTCAATGCCCTTTCTTATTCTTGCAAGAGTATCCTCCTTGCCGATGAGATATGATATCTCAACACCGCCGCCCGGAGTGAACGCCTTACCTGAAACTGCAACTCTAAGAGGCCACAGAACGATACCGTTCTTTACGCCAAGCTTGCCGATAAGGTCAAAGAGTGCGTCATGGATATTTTCCTCTGTCCAGTCCTCAACGCCCTCGAGAACAGGGAGAACTTCTTTGAGAGATTCCAGAGAATTTTCAGGATTCGTTTTCATCTTCTTATGTGTATAGAGAGCTATATCATACTCAGGGAGAGCGTCGATAAAGTCTACCATTTCAGGTATCTCTGTGAAAAGCTCTGTTCTTGCCTGCAAGAGCTTTGCGATCTCGTTAAGGTCAACGTCCTCTCTATGAACGGACTGCTTGATATAAGGGATAGCATACTCAGCAAACTTCTCAGGGGTCATAGCCTTTATATACTTGCCGTTGATAGCTTTAAGCTTAGCAGGGTCGAAGATAGCAGGGGACTTAGAAAGTCCGTGGATATCGAATTCCTTAACAAGCTCTTCAAGTGAGAATATCTCGTTCTCGCCCTTTGGCGCCCAGCCAAGCAGAGCGATATAGTTTATAACAGCTTCTTTAAGATAGCCCTTTTTCATAAGATCCTCATAGGAAGCGTCGCCGTCTCTCTTTGAAAGCTTATGCTGTTTATCTTTCATGATATGCTCAACATGGATATAGGTTGGTATCTCCCAGCCAAAAGCCTTATAGAGCAGGTTATACTTAGGTGCAGAAGCAAGGTACTCGTTACCTCTTACAACGTGGGTGATACCCATAAGGTGGTCGTCAACGACGTTTGCAAAGTTATAGGTAGGCATACCGTCTGTCTTTATAAGTATCTGGTCGTCGAGGGTAGAGCAGTCAACAGTGATATCGCCGTAAAGCTCGTCATGGAAAGTAACTTCGCCCTCTGTAGGTATTTTCTGTCTGATAACATAAGGAACACCTGCGTCAAGCTTTTCCTTTATCTCTTCAGGCGAGAGGTTACGGCAATGTCTGTCATACATTGGAGCGATACCGCTTGCTTCCTGAATGGCTCTTACTTCCTCAAGTCTTTCCTTGTCGCAGAAGCAATAATAAGCCTCGCCCTTTTCAACGAGTTCCTCGGCATATTTCTTAAACATACCCATTCTCTGTGACTGGATATACGGACCTACAGGTCCGCCGATATCAGGGCCTTCGTCCCAATTAAGACCAACGTCTTTAAGTGTTTTATAGATGACCTCAACAGCACCGTCAACATAACGCTCCTGGTCTGTATCCTCGATACGGAGAATAAAGTCTCCTCCGTTCTGCTTTGCAATAAGATAGGTAAAGAGTGCTGTTCTCAGGTTACCTATGTGCATATAACCTGTTGGTGAAGGTGCAAATCTTGTTCTTACCTTGTTCATTTATATCTTCCTTTCAAAATTAGAGTCTTATTTCATATCCTGCTCATCAAATGCAATTTTTACATATTTCGCAGGATTATTTGCAATATACTGCCTTATTTCTGCGTGTTGCTTTCTGTTTTTGATTATCGTATCATAAAAAGATTTTTGCCATATGGAATAACCTAGTTCTTTTGTGACAGCCTCTTTGAAATGTTTTATGACCCTTGAAAGTGTCGGTGTTTCACTTGTAGGGGCGAACAGTGTTCGCCCGTTTTTCGGCTGTTTTTCAATTTTGATTATAATATGCACATGGTCAGGCATGATACAAGACATCTCTACAAAAACGTCGGGATAGTGCTCAGATATCTCTGTGAGTTTTCTCTTTACAAGTTTTCCTGTAACAGAAAGTTTTGGGTGCAGAATTTCATTTGCAGTCAGCGGGCGAACACTGTTCGCCCCTACATTCTCCCACAGGACTTGGTATTTTTTAGTAACACATATCGTCACAAAATACAAGCCGTTCGCAGAATAATCATAACCCTCAAGACGTATTTTCTTTCGTCTTGGCAAATCTTCACTTGTCATATTTTATTTTCCTCAAAATATCTGACCGCCTGCTCTTTGTTTTTTGCTATCTCCTCACGGAGGCTGTCAAAGCTGTCAAACATTTTTTCGGGGCGGAGAAATTCATGCAGTTCAAGTTTTAGCTTTCTGCCGTAAAGATCCCCATGATAATCCATGATGAAGGTTTCTGCAAGGGGAGCTGTTTCAACATGGACGGTAGGCTTTACGCCTATATTTGTCACGCCTGCATACTTATTTCCGTCTATTTCAACAGCGGAGCAATAAACGCCGAATTTCGGCATTACCCTGCCCTTTGGTATCTGCTGATTTATCGTGGGGAAATCCCACGTTCTGCCACGTTGAAAGCCGTGTTCCACTTCAAGGCAGAATCCAAAATGATAACCCAGCATTTCATTTGCTTTGGCTATCTCGCCCTCACGGACGCATCGTCTTATCTCAGTGGAACTTATGACCTCACCGCCCATGAGCAGTGGACTTACTATTTCCACATCTATATCATATTTTTCACCGAGCCTTTTAAGGTCAACAGCCTTGCCCTGTGCGCCTTTGCCGAATGTAAAATCGTTTCCGCACACTGCGCCGCTGCAATTGAGCCTTTCTTTCAGCACCTTTTTCACAAAATCCTCCGGTGACATACCTTTGAACTCTGCAAAATCAGGTGAGAAAAGCACTTCGACCCCAAGCTCTGCCATTTTTTTATGCTTTTCCTCGTCGCTCATAAGCATTTCTATCCTGCCGTCATGACCTTTTGAGGTCACTGTGTCGGTCTTAAAACAGAAAACTGCCGAATGTCCGTCAAGGCTCTGAGCCTTTTTCACAGCCGTTGTTATTATGAGCTGATGTCCTCTGTGGACTCCGTCAAAAAGTCCAAGAGCGCAAACTGTCCTTTTTTCGGGGATAAACCCGCTGTTTGTTATATCCGTCAAAATATCCCTCCGAATAAAACAAATTATCAGAAATTTTTGAAGCTTCTGAAACTGCCCTCATGAAAAGCGCCGATACCGAGGAAGCTGTTATCACTGCCGTAGACACGGTAGAGCTTGTCCTCTGACAGATCTTTTATCCCTGTCTGCTCAGGTCTGAGCTTTACTCCGTTTCTATAAAGCTTTGTTTCCCACTGCCCAAGGGTGGTTTTTTCATAGCTTACAAAGGCTCTGTCAAGTGGGATAAGCATTTGTGACAGCTTATCCTGCTCACAAATTTCGGCTATCTCCTCTATGGTATAACAATCTTTTATATCAACGCCCCCTGAATAGGAACGCTCAAGAGAAGTCATCATTCCGCCACAGCCAAGCTTTTCACCTATGTCGCTGATAACGGAGCGTATATAAGTACCTTTTTCGCAATCAACTTTCATTACGCCCCTGCGTGAAGCTTCGTCATATTCTATTATATCAATGCTGTCGATATGGACAGCTCTCGGCTCACGCTCTATTTCTTTGCCTGCTCTTGCAAGCTCATAGAGCTTTTTGCCGTTCACTTTTATTGCAGAATACATAGGCGGCACCTGCATGATATCGCCTGCAAAACTGCTTTTTGCACATTCAAGGTCGGCTCTGGTAACTGCCTTATCGCTTGTTTTTAACGTCTTTCCTGTGCTGTCTAAGGTATCTGTGCTTACCCCAAGCTGAAAGCCTGCAGTATAGACCTTTCGTCTGTCGGGGATAATATCGCAGGCTTTTGTGGCTCTGCCAACGAAAACAGGCAGAACGCCTGTTGCCATAGGGTCAAGGGTCCCTGAATGACCCAATCTTTTTATCCTTAGAACGCCTCTGAGCTTTGCGATAACGTCAAAAGAAGTCCAGCCCTCGGGCTTTTTTACAGGCAAAATGCCGCAGATATTATCATTGCTGTTATCCAAGCTCATCAGCCCAAGACCTTTTCCGCTTGCTTGAGAAGCTTAGCCTTGACTTCTTCAAGGCTTCCTGTTATCTCACAGCCTGCGGCTCTTATGTGTCCTCCGCCGCCAAACTCACGGCAGAATGCAGAAGCGTCTATCTCATCGTCGCTTCTTACTGATATTTTAAAGACGTTCTCGTGTCTTTGCTTAACTGTTATGCCTATTTTCACGCCCTCAACGGACAATGGTATAGAAGCAAGTCCCTCGAACTCGGCAGCGTCAACGCCACTTTTCTCCATAAGCTCTTTTGTAAGCACTATCATAGAGCATTTGCCACCGCAGTAATACTCCATATTCGCTGTAACGGACTGCTCCACCATAAGTCTGCCCTTGCTTTTTACATCAAACATTTTTCTATTGATATAAGCAAAATCTATGCCATATGACATAAGCTCTGCACAGGCGATGTGAGCCTGCGGAGTTGTGTTTTCATACTTGAAGCAGCCTGTATCCGTTGCAATGCCTGTATAAAGGCATCTCGCTATCTGACGTGATATATTTCTGCCTGAAGCTTTGAATATCTTATACATTATAAGTGCTGCGGCAGAAGCGTCTGCTTCTACATATGACTGCTTTGCAAAATACTTGTTTGAGATGTGGTGGTCGATGCAAAGGTCGATCGCACCCTCCTCGGCATACTTTGAAAGGTTGCTGCCAAGAAGATTTGTGTCTGCGATATCCACTGCGATAACGTACTTCACATCAAATTCCTGAGGGTAATAGCTCTCATAGATAAGATCATATCTTTCGGGAAAGCTGTCGGAATTTACAACGTTAGCCTTTTTCCCCATATCTCTCAGAAAAGCGCACAGGGCAAAGCCTGAACCAAGCGTATCGCCGTCGGGACTTTTATGAGTTAAAATAAGAAAATTGTCGTTTTCTTCAAATATTTTAAGAATATCCTGAAATGTCATAATATCCTTTCTCCTCTATTACTCTTCGCCGTCTTTCTCTTCTTTTTCTTCTTCGGGCAGAACTTCTTTAAGAAGCTTGTTTATCTTTGCTGAATGCTCGATAGAATTATCTGCGATAAATTTAAGCTCAGGGCATTTTTTCAGCTTCAGCACGTTTGATATTTCTCTTTTGAGAAATCCTGTTGCCGACTCAAAGCCTTTAACGGCTTCCTTTGCCTTTTCATAGCCCTCAAAGCTTGAAACATACACTTTACAGAATGAGCCGTCGCCTGCCACGTCGCAGCGGACGATAGTGAGCATATCTCCTCCGTGTATCCTTGGGTCTTTAAGGTCTCTCATTTTGCCCGATATTATTCTTCTTATATCTTCGGACATACGTCCTGCTCTGTAACCTGCCATAATATCTTTATCTCCTGCTTAAATATGCTCTTACGGGGCGGCTGTCCGTCCCGTAAGCATCATTATCAATCTCTGTATTCTTCCATATAGAACGCCTCGAAAATGTCGCCCTCCTTGATATCGGTGAACTTTTCAAGAGTGATACCGCACTCAAAGCCTGCGGCAACTTCCTTGGCGTCGTCCTTAAATCTCTTAAGGCTTGACATCTTATCCTCGGCGATAACGATACCGTCTCTTACGACTCTTATCTCGTTATTTCTGCCCACCTTACCGTCAAGAACGTAAGAACCTGCTACAGTACCAACATTGGATATCTTGTAGACCTGTCTTACTTCGATACGGGCTGTTTCCACCTCTCTGTACTTAGGAGCAAGCATACCCTTCATAGCGTCTGTTATTTCTTCTATTGCATCATAGATTATTCTGTAAAGTCTGATATCAACGCCGCTCTGCTCTGCATTCTGCTTTGCAACAGGGTCAGGACGAACGTTAAATCCAACGATGATAGCGTTTGAAGCGTTTGCGAGCATAACGTCGCTTTCAGATACAGCGCCTACGCCGCCGTGGATGACCTTAACTCTGACCTCGTCATTTGAAAGCTTTTCAAGTGACTGCTTAACGGCTTCAACTGAGCCTTGAACGTCAGCCTTGACGATGATAGGAAGCTCTTTCATTTCTCCCTCAGCTATCTGGCTGAACAGATTGTCGAGAGTTACCTTCTGATGCTGCTGGAACAGTTCTTCCTTAGCTTCATGCTTTCTCTGCTCAACAAGCTCTCTTGCAAGCTTTTCGTCTGCAACTGCGTTGAAAACGTCACCTGCACTTGGAACTTCGCCCAGACCTGTTATCTCAACAGGTGTTGACGGGCCGGCTTCCTTAATGCTTCTGCCCTTATCGTTTGTCATCGTTCTTATACGTCCGACAGAAGTGCCTGCGATTATAACGTCGCCTGACTTCAAAGTACCGTTCTGAACGAGAAGTGTAGCAACAGGGCCTTTACCCTTATCAAGTCTGGCCTCGACAACAGTACCTCTTGCAAGTCTGTCAGGGTTAGCTTTAAGCTCCTTGACCTCTGCAACGAGGAGAATGTTTTCAAGAAGCTCGTCGATACCCATACCGGTCTTTGCGGAAACAGGCACTGCGATAACGTCGCCGCCCCATTCCTCGACAACGAGGGACTGCTCTGTGAGCTGCTGCTTAACTCTGTCAGGATCTGCGCCTTCTTTATCCATTTTATTGATAGCAACGATTATTGAAACGCCTGCTGCCTTTGCGTGGTTGATAGACTCGATAGTCTGCGGCATGATACCGTCATCAGCGGCAACAACGAGGATAGCGATATCTGTAACGTTCGCACCTCTTGCTCTCATGGCTGTGAAAGCTTCATGACCCGGAGTATCCAGGAACGTTATCTTCTTGCCTTGATACTCCACCTGATATGCACCGATATGCTGTGTGATACCGCCTGCCTCAGTGTCAGTAACGTGAGCGTTTCTTATTCTGTCGAGGATAGATGTCTTACCATGGTCAACGTGACCCATAACGACAACGACAGGGCATCTTTCCTGCAGGCTCTCCTCTGGATCTTCGTCAGTTTCGATAAGTCTTTCTTCTATTGTAACGTGTACTTCCTTTTCAACCTTTGCGCCAAACTCTTCTGCAACAAGTGCGGCGGTATCAAAGTCGACCACCTCATTGATAGAAGCCATTACGCCAAGACCCATAAGCTTTTTGATGACCTCGGTAGCTGTTACTTTAAGTCTGCTTGCAAGCTCTGAAACAACGATCTCGTCAGGTATCATGACCTTGAGCTGCTGCTTTCTTGCTCTTTCAAGCTCCAGTCTGCGGAGCTTTTCGCTCTCAGTTTCCTTCTTATGTGAGAACTGCTGTTTCTTTCTCTGCTGAGATTTCTGAGTGAGCTTCTGCTTCTTTGTGAAGTTATCCTTGCTCTTGTTCTGCTTTGAGTTTGCAAGGTTATCATACTTCTCGTTATACTTATCAAGCTCTATATAGCTTCCTCTTGTGTCGATAGTTCTCTGTGTGCCGAACGAATCGTTATCCTCAGAGATAGTATATCCGCCTGAAGCTTCTTTCTTATCAGAAAAACCGCCAAGCTGCTGACGAACGCCATGCTCTTTCTTCTTTGCAGGTTTCTGTGGAGCTGGCTGCTTTTTCTTCTGTTCAGGTGCAGGCTGTTTTGTTTCGACCTTGACCTCCGGCTTCTTTTCCACCTTTGGCTCTGCCTTAGGCTCAGGCTTTGCTTCCGCCTTTGGAGCCGGCTTAGGCTCAGGCTTTGCTTCTGCCTTTGGAGTCGGCTTAGGCTCAGGCTTCTTTTCAGCCTTTTTCTCCTTTTTCTCAGCCTTTACAGGCTTCTTATCTGCCTTCTTTTCTTCCTTGACAGGCTTTACGTTATTTGCATAGAAAGCATCAAAGCTGTCCACCTGATTGTTCTGTGTATAATACTCCAGAACATAAGAGATCTCCTCAGGGGTAAGCACTGACTGTGTTTTCTTTGGCTCTCCGCCGAGCTTGCCAAGACACTCGATAAGGTCGTTATTTGTAACTTTCAGATCCTTAGCCATATCGCTAAGCTTATATTTAGTTGTTTTCATACTCATAGGCTGTAAAATACCTCCTCAATAAATGCTAAATGCTATAAAACTCATTTTCGTCTATAGGGATCTCCTCAAGCCCTTTGGCGCAAGCCTTTGCGAAGCCTCCCTCGCAAATAGCGACAACGCCTGTTCTTTTGCCAAGACCAAAATGGATATCGTCCATTGTCATGCCAAGACTGTAAAGCTTTATCCCGTTTTTGTAGCAGTTGAACTTTATCTCTTTAAGAGATTTAGGTGAAAAATCCGTTGCCGCAAACACTGCGCAGGCTTTGCCTGTATTGCAGGCGTCCTTCACCATATCCATACCCATTACAAGCTTTCCTGCTTTTCTGCACATTGTAACAAGCCCTATTTTATTATTCATTTTCCCTAAGCTCGCCCTCCATGCTGTTATATATATCCTCGCTTATCATGCAGGAAAAGCTTCTTTCAAACTTTCTTGCCTTTCTTGCTTTTTCAAAGCATTCGACGCTTTTGCATATATAAGCGCCTCTGCCTGATTTTTTGCCTGTGAGGTCAAGGGAGATATCCCCCTCTTTTGACTTCACCACTCTGATAAGCTCTCTCTTGGGTTTCATTTCGCCGCACCCAAGACACATTCTCATTGGTATCTTCTTAGTTTTCATCATCGGCAGCCTCAGCCTTTGCAGAGCTTTCGGATACGATATCTATTTTATAGCCTGTCAGACCTGCGGCAAGCTTTGCGTTCTGACCCTTATTACCGATAGCAAGTGAGAGCTGGTTGTCAGGAACAGTAACACGGCACTCTCTTACGCCCTCCTCTTCGCTGAGAACAACGTTTATTACCTCAGCCGGAGCAAGAGCCTTTGCGATAAACTGTGCAGGGTCTTCGCACCAATTGATAACGTCTATCTTCTCGCCCTTAAGCTCGTTCACAACAGAAGTTATTCTTGACTTTCTAGGACCGATACAAGCGCCAACGGCGTCAACATTAGGGTCCTTTGAATAAACCGCTATCTTGCTTCTTGCACCTGCAACTCTTGAAATAGCCTTTACTTCAACAGTGCCGTCTGCTATCTCAGGAACTTCAAGCTCAAAAAGTCTTTTAACAAGCTCTCTGTGAGTTCTTGATATCTTGATAGAAGGCTTTCTGTCAGGATTTGCGATACCCACAACATATACCTTGATGATATCTCCTGCCTTGAGTGTTTCGCCTGGTATCTGCTCGTTTCTTACAAGATAAACTTCGTTCTTGTCGATAGTAAGTATAGCGTTCTGAGTAGCAGGCTCGACCTTCTGGACTGTGGCAGAAACGCACTCATGCTCCTTATCGTGATACTGCTCGATAAGTCTTGCTCTTTCAAAATCCTTGATATCGTGCTTGATAGACTGCTTTGCATTCTGAGCGGCAACTCTGCCGAACTTTGCAGGGTCGAGAGGTATCTCCACCATATCGCCCACCTTGATGTTAGGGTCATAGACCTTTGCTTCGTCAAGGAAGATCTCGTTGTCAGGGTCGTCAACATACATAACGTCCATAACTTCCTTGAGTATCCTTATATCGAGCTTTCCTGTAACAGGGTCGATATCCACTCTGATATTCTCGCAGTAAGGATAATCCTTCTTGATAGCCTTTTCAATACCTGATTTTATTTTCTCAATAAGTATATCGCTGCCAATATTATTTTCCTTTTCCAAATCTGTCAGAGCTTCAAAAAATTTGCTGGTCATTTCCTTATTCATTTTCTGATCAATCCTTTCACACTTGATTCGGGCTTTGCCCATATTTATTAAATTTCTTCATTCAGAACAGGTCTGCGTCATCATTGAGCTTTACATAAGCACAATCTGCAAGCTTAAACTCTACATTCTCCACGCCGTTCATATCCTCGTCCAGCTTCTGACAAAGTATCTTATCCTTGTCATATCCCACAAGACCCACAACGAACTCTTTTTCACCGTTTTCGTCAGGTCTTATGAGCCTTACTCTTATAACGTCGCCTATGCAGACCTCAAAATGCTCGGGCCTTCTAAGCTCTCTGCCAAGTCCGGGACTTCCGCACTCCAGCACATAGCTCTGAGCTATAGGGTCTGCCTCGTCAAGCACCTTGTTCATCGGTCTTGTGAAAGCCTCGCAATCGTCCATATCTATGCCGCCGTCCTTGTCGATAAGCACCCTGAGGTACCACGTTGCTCCCTCCTTTTCAAACCTTACGTCCCAAAGGAAAAAGCCAAGCTCGTCTGCGATAGGCTGTGCAAGCTCTCTTACTTTTTCTACCGTAGTTTTCTTTACTTCCATACAGCACCTCCGTTAATGCTTCCCAAAGCAAAGCCATTAGGCTTTGCCATGAAAAAAAAGCCCCATACAAAACCAAAAGACCGGAAGTCAAGTTCCAGTCTTTCATTAAAAGCCTATTGTGATTATTATACCACACAAAACAGTTTTTTGCAAGGACATTCAAAAGTTTTTAATGAAAAGAATTAAATATTATGTTAATAGTCTGTAAACATTTCGTCAACTGACGTTCTTTTCATTCTCCTCAGGGATATCCTTAGGTTTTGCTTTTTCTTTATCCACGGGTTTCTTCACTGTTCCCTCGACGAAATCCAGCGGAACGGTGAACATTATTCCCGTATTGGGCTGAGATAGATCGCCCACAGTATTATAAACTATCTTTCGTGCGGTATCGAGCTGATTATTTTTTATTACTGAGAGGATAGTTCTGTTATCCTCTTCACCGCTGAAAAGTCCTCGGATAGAGGCGCTGAGAAAGCTGCTGTCAAGTCTTGAAAGGGTCATTGCCATACCTGACGACTCGATTATAGTCGCACCCTTTATGCCTGCTGCTGAAAGTCCCTCCAGCAAATAGTCAAGCACGTCTGTTTTATTAAGGATTATGACCAGAAGTTTCACGTTATATCGCCCCCTGTTAAAATTTCAGCCTTTACGTTTTTACTTCTCCGCTGCTGACGGTGCAGTATCTTTGAGCATTGTCTGAACGCTCTCCTTGAACTTATCAGACACCTTAAAGTGAGAATCGTCCGTCCACTCGCCCTCCGGCACAAGAGCTTCTGCAGGAGTAAGGTTCTGATCCAGCATATCCTTGAGATACGACTTTTCTTCCTTATACTGTGCACTTGTCCAATCGGTATCGCTGTTTGCGGTGAATATATTATAGAAGTTATCAAGATTATCCTTAGTGATATTCGTCTGCTGGAAAGCGTTGTTTATAAGCATTGTCACCGCAGTTCCAAGAAACTTCATATTACCGTTCCTGCCCTCTTTGAAAACAGGATACTGACAGATAAGTCTTATCTGATGACCGCTGAGGTTAGTCAGATCGCCGCTTGGGATAGCGATATCGTTCTCGTCATTATCCTGAGAGAGATAGTAAAGCTCCTCATCAGGAGTATATGTAATTCCGCCCACAATATCCGCCGCATTCTCGAATGCGTCATTTGTGAGAGAAACGTAATTGTCTATAGTGATACCGAAAGTGTCTGCAACGGCTGCTTCAAGCTTCACCATGCCGCCCTCTTCGTGTATCTCACGCATTGTCTGGCTTCCGCTCACTGTGAACGCTGAAACAGGCATTATGATTATCTTCTTTGCGTCCGGTGCAACTCTTATGACTGTTGCGTCTGCAAGAACGCCCTTGCTGTTCACTCTTGCAAAAAGGGTATTATAAACCGGGCTTTTTATGCCTGCGTCGCTGTCGCTGTCATCATTGCCGATAACACCAAACTCTCTGAGGGCATACAGTGCAAGCATGCCGATAACAAAGAGGAATATTATCATCGTTATGAAGTAGACCAGAGCGATAGGAGCCTGAGATCTTCTTTTTTTCTTGTGAGCTTTCGTCTGAGCCATGTTATTGATCTCCTTACTTTCAAATATATACAGGCAGGCATACTGTCCGCCATATTTTCATATATAAACTTTTTCGGAAAAATTCTCGAAAACTATTGAACAATTTGCAATTTAGGTGTAAACTAAATAGGACGGCTGTCTGAGTCTGAGTCGATATAAAAAACAGGATTATCGTCAAGGCATATGATGTTCAGCGTAAGGCCTGCACGCTTTGCCATGTTTATGGTCTGCAAAGTGCCTGAGCCTTTGGCTTTCTCTTTTATGACCCCGATTAAACGAGAGGAATGTTCCACCATAAAGCTGTTTCGCTTTTTATAACAGCCGCTTTCATACTTGGGGCTTGTTATCACGACCGCACTGCAAGAGTTCAGAATAAGCGAATATGTATAGCTGTCCAAGGGTGTTTTCATCTCTGTACGCTGACCTGCATAGGGCAGAACGCACACGAGCTTCATATCCTTATATTCGGGCTGAGCCGAAAGGCTGTGGACTATCTCAGCACAGCGCAGGTCGATACCTTTTGACATACCTGATATAAAAGTACGGCAGCCTTCGCTATATGCTTCCTTTATCATAAGGACGAGCATACTCAGGAGATTTTTCATACCCTGCTTATGGACATCGCCGCCGAAAGGCAGATCCCTGTCCCTATGACCTGTAAAGCAGCAAGAGGTATCTCGGTTGCAGAAAAATTCTTCTGCGGGGACGATATTACTCACATCAAAGCCTCCTGAAAGATTTGGCGACACAATGCCCATGATAAGAACATTATAACACATTGATTTATCTTTTTCAATAGAAAATGACAAATATTTTGTGCAAAGGCACAATTATAAAACCGAAAGGGAAGAAAAATAAAATGGATTTTTTGAAGAGAGCATGGGCTGAGGTAGATCTTGACAGCATTGAATACAATCTGAAAGAATACCGCAGGCTCATAGGGGAAAAAACAGAGATAATGTGCGTTGTAAAGGCGAGCTGCTACGGACATTTTGACAACGGGGTAGTTCCGTTTCTTGAAAACGAAATGGACATTCGCTGGTTTGCGGTATCGAACATACACGAAGCCCACAGGCTCAGGGATATGGGCATAAAGGGCGAGATACTCATTTTGGGCTACACACCTCCTGAGAATGCGAAGTGGCTCACAAGGCTTGACATCATTCAGGCTTGCACAGAGCTTTCATATGCTAAAGCACTTTCAGAAAACGCTGACGGCAAGGTACGCATACATGCCGCTATCGACACGGGCATGACGAGGATAGGTCTTCACGGGGAAACCGACAAGATATACGGTGAGCTTAAAGAGATATCAAAGCTTGAAAACATTGCGCTGGAGGGCATTTTCACCCACTATGCGGTGGCTGACAGCCTGAGAGAGCAGGACGAGAAATACACAAAGGCACAGACGGAGAAGATACTTGCCGTTGCTGACAAGTGCGAAGCAGAGGGACTTCACCTTGACAAGGTGCATTTTCTCAACTCAGCCGGCGGAGTATACTATTATAATGAGAGAAGCTCTCTTGCAAGGCTTGGAATAATACTTTACGGACTTTATCCTGACCCTGCAAAGGCTCTGCCTTTTGAGCCAAAGCCAGCTATGGAATTTAAGGCGGCTGTTGCGCAGGTAAAATACATAGACAAGGGAACTGACGTAAGCTACGGCAGGACTTACACTGCAAATGGCAAAGTAAAGCTCGCAACTGTTACGGCAGGCTATGCAGACGGCTATCCAAGGGCGCTTTCAAACAAGGGATATGTGCTTATCAACGGAAAGAAATGCCCTATCACAGGCAGGATATGTATGGATCAGTTCATGTGTGATGTAACTGAGGTAGAGGACGTAAAGGCAGGGGACGAGGCTGTCCTCATAGGCGCACAGGGAAATGAAAAGATAACCGCCGACGATATCGGCAAAATGACAGGAACGATAGGCTACGAGATAGTTTGCGGAATATCTGCAAGAGTGCCGAGAGTTATCTCACGCCATGGAGAGCAGACGGCTGTTCTTGAAATAGAGTAAGGGAGGATAAAGAGCCATGATAAGATTTTTCGGCGGCAGGGTAATGACCCTTGCCAACGGCATAGAAACGCAGGATATAGAGGTCTGGACGGAAGGCTCAAAGATAGTTTTCGTTGGCAAGCCTAAGGCTGAGGAGCTTGACGGAAAGGTTTTTGAACGTGAATATGACCTCAAGGGAAATCTCCTTATGCCGTCATTCAAAAATGCGCACACTCACTCGGCAATGACTTTTCTGCGATCATATGCTGACGATATGCCTTTGCAGGACTGGCTTTTTAAGCAGATCTTTCCAATGGAAGCAAAGCTTGACGGAGAGAAAGTTTACTGGCTCACAAAGCTTGCTATACTTGAATATCTCACAACAGGCTGTACGGCGGCATTTGATATGTACTTTGAGCTTGACGATTATGTAAAAGCCTGCACGGAAAGCGGTTTCCGCTCTGTGCTTTGCGGTGCGGTGAGCGGTGACAAGTCTAATCTTGAAAGGCTTGAAAACAACTATCTGAAATACAATAATGTTGACCCTCTTATAAGCTTTATGCTTGGCTTCCATGCAGAATACACCTGCGAAAAGGAGCTTATGGAGGGCGTTGGCAAGCTTGCGGCAAAATACAAAGCGCCTGTTGCAATGCACAACTCGGAAACCGCAAAAGAAGTCAGAGAGTGCATAGAGAAATACGGCATGACGCCAACTGAGCTTTTTGACAGCTTCGGAATTTTCGACTTTGGCGGTGCAGGCTTCCACTGCGTTCACATGAGCGACAAGGATCTTGAGATATTCAAAAACAAGGGCGTATGGGCTGTTCACTGTGCAGGCTCTAACGTAAAGCTTGCAAGCGGCATTGCGCCTATCGTAAAAATGCAGGATATGGGCATAAACATTGCTATAGGTACTGACGGCCCTGCAAGCAACAACTGTCTTGATATGTTCAGAGAAATGTTCCTTATGACAGGCTTGCAGAAGATAGCTTGCGATGATGCTTCTGCCTGCCCTGCTGACTCGGTGCTGAAAGCGGCAACTGTAGGCTCTGCAAGGGCAATGGGGCTTTCTGACTGCGACATTATCGCAGAGGGCAAGCAGGCTGACCTTATCGTCATCGACCTTTTTCAGCCTAATATGCAGCCTCTTAACAACATAGGCAAAAACCTTGTTTACAGCGGTTCAAAGCAGAATGTAAAGCTCACGATGTGTGCAGGAAAGGTGCTTTACGAGGACGGCGAGTTCAGGATAGGCGAAGAACCTGCGGTCATTTACAAGAAATCTAACGAGATAATCGAGAGCATGAAAGACTAAAAGTAGGGGCGACCTTGGGTCGCCTTTATCTTTTACGCAAACACTGTGTTGATACACAAAAAAGGGACGCTTTGAAACGTCCCTTTTTACATTATATTCTATTCTTCAAAGAAAAATGCTTCGTTTGCAGGATAGTCAGTTTCGTCCGTGAGAGTTACCACCGCACAGTCATTTGAGCTTTCGTCCTTTTTGCCGAATATCTGATCTCTGAAAAGCCAGAAAACGTCAACGCAGATAACAGCAAGTATAAGAATGATAAGTATTATCGGCACAAGTGCGCCTGCACCCTTTCCAGGTGTAACGCCGTTCATTTGATTCATCTGATTTGGCTGGATAGGCTGTCCACCCTGATTCATCTGTGGCATTGCATTGTTTACAGGCTGAGCAGTCTGCTGATAGCCCTCTGGTGTAAGAACTCTTTCAGGCTGTGGCTGTGGTGCAACGTTTGGAGTTTCCGCAACTGTAGGCGTCTGAGGTATTTCCACAGTTCTTGAAGCCATTGCAACTTCCTCGGCTGTCGGCTGTGCAGGCTGAACAGGCTTTGCAGGCTCTTGTCCTGGCAGATAAACGCTGTCCATAGTCGGCATATCAGGAGTCGTTGGCGGAATAGTTTGATTTTGCACGGGAGTATCGTCAAAATGCAGCTCAGGCACTTCGATAGACTCCATTTCAGGATTTCTCTCGTCCACTACAGGCTCGTCGGCAGGCGTTTCGTCCTGCGGCACAGCTGTTCCGCAGACGTTGCAGAACTTAGCCCCCGCATTAAGTGTATTTCCACACACTGAGCAGACCTTGCTCTTTATAAGCTTCTGCGGCATTCTTGTTCCGCAGGCAGCGCAGAACTTTGCACCGTCGGCAACAGGCAGACCGCATTTTGGACAATTTTCCATATTAATACCCTCTTTTCATATTATTATTGATCCCCTCAGCCCTTTTGGCTGAGATCAAATTTTTCGATAACTTTTCCGAAAATATACCAGTTGTTTTCTATTTTGACCACTGTTATCTCACGGCTGGCAGACAGCTCGCCGCTGTCAGTAGTCTCTGTGAGCTTTGCTGTCATTGTAACAGCTTTTTTGATAGTCACATTTTTGTGATAGCTTTCCTTATAGCTTTTTTCAAGGTCTTTCAAGCCGTCGCTGTCAAGCTCTTTTTTACTGCTGAGCTTATAAGAAAGCTCCGTTTTTTCCTCGCCCCTTGTGAGAAGCGTTTCCGCAAGGGCTTCGTTATAGCTGTCGCTGTTTTTATACTCCGCCTCCGCTTCTGGGGTAAAGCAGGAAAGATATGACTGCGTATCGCTATACTGCGCCGCTGTGATAAGTGTCGCCACGGGCTGTTCATATCCCAGGACAGCTCTTTCTTCCTCTCCGCAGGAGCAAAAGAGCATTGCCACACACAAAAGCATACACAGCACTGATAATTTTTTCATTGTGCAAACACCGCATTTTCAAAAACGGGCGGAAATTTCTCCGCCCGTTACTGATCGTTTATATATCTTAGAAACCTGTGCTTATTGGAAGGTCGCCCTCGTCCAGAAGCACCCATGTACCGTCCATCTTGCCAACAATAACAGTTGTCTTGTCGGTCTTATCAGCGTCTTCACCTTCGATAGTGTACTTGATCTTTACCTTGTAAGCCTTTGTAAGCTTATACTTCTTAGCCTTTTTGCTGCTGAGTATTGACGCAACGTCTGAAACTTCGTTATAGCTGTCGATATCGTCTGAGTCTACCTTAGTCTTTTTAACTACCTCATAGCTTATCTCAGCGTCATCGCCGTATTTCTTTGTAAGTCTATCTCTTTGATTTTCAGCCTCTTCGTCAAAATCTTCGTCGCTTATATCAATGATACCGTCCAGAGCGTCTGCCATATCTTTATAATAAGGAGGCATAAGCTCTTCATAAGCCTTACCGTCACCGTCATTGAGAACGTCCATAACGTTATTGATAGGAGTTTTCCAGCTTCCGCCGCCGAATATCATGCAAAGGATAACAACTACCAGAATAACAAGCACGAGCAGAACTGCCAGAACTGCGATAGTGAGCTTATTAGGCTTGTTTTTCAGATTTTTGATGTTTTCAACAGAAACAGCGTCCTTTATAGCGTTCATGTCGATATTCTTGGCTGCCTGCTGAAGATTTGCCATTGGTGAAGCGGTCTGCTGTGCAGGCTGCTGAGGTGCTACTGTTGCACCGCACTGAGTGCAGAAAGTCGCATTGTCATTAAGCTGAGCTCCGCACTGTCCACAAAATTTTGCCATATGATTATCTCTCCATATTCTTGATATATTTTTTGAAGATACTTACTTCATAATAATATATTAAACTAAAGCGTTAGATTTGTCAATAGTTTTTCACAAAGTTTAGCAAAAAAGTACACATCATCAGCCCTTTTCGCACATTTGTTACATATTATTTTGAAAAAGCTGTTACAAAACCTTAAAGCTGTTTACCTATCCTTATGATGCTTTCAGTGATAAGCTTTTTGAAAAGGGGAGCAGCCTTGTCTGCACATTCCTGAACTTCAGCATGAGTGAGAGGATTTTCCGTCATGCCTGCTGCAAGGTTTGCAACGCAGGATATTCCGCAGACTTTCATGCCTGCATGATTTGCGGCGATAGCCTCGCAGGCTGTTGACATTCCCACTGCGTCAGCACCGATAGTTCTTGCCATTCTTATTTCCGCAGGGGACTCGAAAGACGGTCCGGTGAGCTGGAGATAAACGCCATGACGGAGGGTTATGTCAAAATCTTCTGCCGCACCTGAGATGATATCCCTGAGCTTTTTGTTATATATCTCACTCATATCAGGAAATCTTGTTCCAAGCTCGTCGATGTTCTTGCCAATAAGAGGATTAGGAACAAAGCTTGAGATATGGTCGGTTATAAGCATGAAGTCGCCTGCCTTGAAGCCTGCGTTCACTCCGCCTGATGCGTTTGTAAGGAAAAGCACCTTTGCGCCCAACATTCTCATAAGTCTTGCAGGAAGCACAACGTCCTCCATTGCATAGCCCTCATAATAATGCACTCTGCCCTGCATTATAACAACAGGCACTTCGCCAACATATCCGAAAACGAACTGACCCTTATGACCCTCTACCGTTGATGTAGGGAAGCCCTCTATATCCTTATAGCTGAGGGTGTATTTCACGTCTATGGAATTTGCATAATCGCCAAGACCTGAGCCAAGCACAAGGGCTACCTTTGGCTCAAAGTCTATTTTACTTTTTACGCACTCATAACATTTTGTAAGCTTTTCATAAGCTGTCATAAAATTTCCTCCTATCAATCCTCACCAAGCTTTAACGCCTGACTTATCTTTATCTTCTTTATAAGTCTGCCAAGCACCACAAAGGCTGTGAGCAGCATTACTCCTATAACTGCATAAAGCTTCAGATAGTCGCTGCGTTCAGGTATCACTGCAAACGGCGGCACTGACTGGCTTGCGTCGAAGATGCTCTGGAACAGCGGTACGAAAAGGTCGCTGGTTATGCCACCGATAAAGATAGCGGCGAATATTGCAACGCCTGACACCAAAAGCTGTTCATAGACTATCATCATTATTATCTCTCTGAACTTCATTCCCATTGCTCTTAGGATACCAAACTGCAAAGTCCTGCTCTTTATGGAGAGTATCCAATAGATAAGGAAACCTATTATGCACATCACCATGATGATGATAAAGCCGAGAGTGAGAGCGCCGTTCATGCCCTGGAGCATAGGGTCGTTTTTCTTTTCTATGGTCTGCTGGCTTGCAGATTCAAGGGTGAGGGGTTTAATGCCTGCTTTGTCTATTGAGTCATAAAACTCCTGAACGGAAGCTCCGTCTTTGAGCTTGAACCATACCTCATAAGGCTCCATGCTTGTCTGAACGTTCACATAATCGTAGTTCATAACGGCAAAGTCCATATAACCGCCGTTTTTCGCCTCTTTATAAGGGCTTAGTCCCGGCCAGTAGTCAACAAAGGCAAGGACGGTCACTTCAAAGGGCTCGTTTCCGCCCCACTTACACTCTACAGTATCACCAAGCTCCAGACCGTAGCTCTTGAAGCTTGAAGAGAGGATAACTCCCGGGGTATACTCTGCGAGGGCGTTCAGGTAGTTATTTAACTGAACTGGCAGAAGTCTGTCCTCAAATTTGCAGACCTTTGAGAAATCGCTTGGCACTATGGTCATAAGCTGGACATTGCTTGTTGAGCTTTTGCCTGAGCTTGTGTCAACGCTTTGGTCAAGGAAATCGTCACGGGTCTTTTCCTCATCGTCAGACTTTGTCTGCTGTCTTGGAACGTTCATTTTGTTTGAAGATATGGTCACGTCGTCTTTTCTGAAAACCTTTGTGACATTTTCCACTCCTGCGAGCTTTTCAAATCGCTCAAAAACAGGCTCTACATATTGTATGGTAGTTTCTGTATCTTCTTCGTCGCTTTCCTCGGAAGTCTGCTTTGTGCCTGATTGAGCTGCCTGAGATGCGCTTTGAGGAGTGGTCTGCTGTGCAGATTCTATTTTACTGCTATACCACTGCTCTGTAAGAACAGCGTCGCAGCCAACCCCATAGGCAACGCTTTCCTCGGCATTTCTGTTCAAAGCTCTTGCGGTATTTGCAAAGAACACGCCCAATGATACAGTAAGAACAAGGAACAGCATCAAAAATCTTTCCCTGCCCGTTGAGGAGCGACCGATATTAGTCAGTGAAACATACTGTGCAGGCGACCACACTCTTCTGCCTATTCTTGCGAGAAGCCTTATTATATAAGGATATATCCTTATAAGAAACAGACCAAGGCCAAGTATAAAGGCAGTGGAAGCCACGAACATTATAGGATTTACTGTTGCGGTGGTGTCTGTCACACCCTCTGCAACAAGCTTTTCCTGAGTTTTGTTGTAATAATAAAGCCAGCCAACTGAACCGCCCACAAGGATAAAATCAAGGCAGACCTTTTCCCACAGAGCGTGCTTTTTCTTTTTGGCTTTTGACTGCTTATGCTCAACAATAGTTGTTTTTGTGGCAGGAACGATCGGTATCATAGTTGTGACAAAGAACACTGCCACGGCTATTGCCGCATAGACGACAGCTTCTATTGTCATATGAACAGGGAGCGAACGCCTGTTGACAAACTCCAAGAATCCGTTTGACGCACCAAGCACCTTGCAAAGTCCAAGACCTGCGAAAGGTCCTATTATAACGGTCAAAACGCCAAGTACGAGGGATTCCAGAGCATAAATGCCCATTATCTGCAAGCGGCTTGCTCCACGGCTTTTGAACACCGCTATCTCGTTACGCTCCTGCTCAACGTTGAGCTGTGACACCATAAAGAGATAGAATATTATCATAAGTATGACAGGTATCTGCAAAAGCCACAAAACAAGCTGGAGCTGTGATGAACGGCTCTCATAGTCCTTGAGGATATCTGAGGCAGGCATCGAAAAGCCTATGGAATTTTCACCAAAATAGGTCTTTTGCTTTGCTATCATCTCGTTTGTGCTTGCAAGGTCAGTCATATTCATGGAAGCATAATCCACCGCATAGTTATGGACAGCCTTTGTGATATTCACAACGCCAGTATCAACGCAATCCCCGAGCATTGTGTCATAATCTGTAAAGACAACGGCTGTATACTGAGAATCAAGACCCTCTGCCCAATATGCGTCATTTTCGTCCTTAACGTCAAAAACGCCCACGATCTCTATTTTTATTGACTTGTTATCATCAAACACGTCGGCTATCTCATATACTGTGTCTATAGCAAGCTCTGTGCTTTTCATGGCTTTTTCTGTGGCAACGCACTCGTAAACGCCGTCTGAACGCTTGCCTGCAGTGAACATTCTGCCCTGCTTTATGCTGATATGGTCGGAAATATCCGTCATACCGCCGAGAGTGAATCTTGCCTGCGAATTGCCATCTGAAACGGCAAGTGAACGCACATAGAGATACTCGTCACTTATATACTTCTTATCAAGCTTTTCAGGCAGACCAAGCTCCTTGAACTTAGCCTCCACTTTGTTATTATAATTTTCAACAGCTTTCTGCTGCTCACTGCCTGAGATATCCATTTTCAATCCATAGCTGGTATTATACGCACCTGGATAGATCTCATATTCTGTCTGGAACGACTCAAGATCCTTTACAAGCATTCTTTGCAGAGAAGCGTTCATATAAATAGGGATAGTGCTCATCATGGCAGACGCCATAACAAAGCCTATCAGCAGGCAAAGCACCATCCATTTGGTGTTTCGCATTTTACGGAACAATAAGGTGAACATAAGCTTATCCTTTCAAACCTATCTGATAACAATTTCGTCGCCCTCTTTAAGGCCCGATTTTATCTCGGTCTGAGAGCCTGTAGAAAGTCCTGTTTCCACTTCAACGGCAGTTTTTTCACCGTTTTTCAGCACATAAACTACCTTTGTGCCGTCAACCTTTTTTATCAGATTATTTGAGATAACGATAGCGTCCTTTACGCTGTCAAGGACAAGTATCGTATCTGCAAGCTGACCCACTGTTTCCGCAGGGGCGGTATCCTTGAAACGAACATAGATAGTATCCGCCTGATAATCTATACCTGTATCGTCAACATTATTGTGATCCTCTTTCTGCTCTTCCTGATAATCAGCAAGCTTTTTAGGAGTCATAAAAACAACACCGTCATAATAATCCTCGCCTATCCTTATCTGCACTTCTGTGTCGATATCATACTGGGTGAGGTCGTCAGGCTGTATTGCGATATAAAGAGCCGAAGTATCTATAACAGTTGCGATAGTCTGACCCGGATTTACGTTGTCGCCTGCTCTTACGTCAGAGAGTGACGAAACAACGCCGTCTATAGGTGATTTCAGGCTTGAATCCTCCTTCTGAGCCTGCAATTTTTCAAGCTCTTTTTCAAGGAGCTGAACGTCAACATAAGCAGAGTCTATCTCTGCCTGGGAGCCACCGCCCTCATAAATTATATCAACATTAAGCTTTGCTTTTTCAAGATAAAGCTGTTTTTCTTCTATCTGATAGTCAAGGTCATATGTATCAAGGTCACAGATAACATCACCCTTTTTGACCTTATCGCCTGCTTTTACATAAAATTTTGACACTGTGCCACTCTGCTTTTCATAAGAAAGAGTATACTGATTTTCCGCTGTGACAGTGCCTGTTGCGACTATCTTCTTTTCAAGGTCTTTTTTCTTTGCCGTCACTGTGGAATATGTAACATCGCTTGCCTTCACGGTCGGCGCATCGAGGACTTCCTCCTCGTCAGGAAGCAGATAGCAACCCCCTGCGGAGAGGCACATTATCGCTGAAACTGCGGCAGCAAAAAGCTTTTTTAAATCAACTTTTATATTCATGTTCAGACTCCTAACTGAATATTTTTATAAACAACTTACCATGGGCAATAATACCCAAAGTAATTATATCAAAAAAAAGATGTTTTTTCTATACACGATTGTACTAAATTAACCTGACATTTCAAAGCAATATGCACAATTGCGTTGCTTTATATATGTACAAATTTAATAAGCCTTAAATATATGAACATAAAAAGGGCTTCACGCAAAAAAAAGTCCCGCACCGAAGTGCAGGACTTTTGATAAGCTTATTTGCAAATTAGTTTGCAAGACCTGATCTTTCAACACCCTCGATAAAGTATCTCTGGAGAAATACATACATAATAAGGATAGGTGTGATAGAAAGCAGACAACCTGCTTCAAGCCATACGATTATCTGTCTTACAGATACCGCCTGACCGTCGAAGAGCTGCTGAGTCAGGTTTGTATTCAGGTTCTTCAGCATAAGAGCAACAGTGTCGTTCTGTGTGAAGAATGATGATGATACATAGTAGTCGTTCCAATACCAAACGATAGAGAACAGGAATACTGTCAGGAACGAAGACTTTGCGTTAGGACACATGATAACAAGGAATGTTTTCAGTGGGCTGCAGCCGTCGAGGTATGCAGCATCTTCAAGCTCCTTAGGAAGTCCTCTGAAGAACTGACGGAAGATGAAGATAAACAGACCTGCACGGAGTCCGTTTGCAAACAATGCAGGAAGATACATTGTCCAACCGCTGTTGATAAGCGATGTTGATTTGCCAAGTGTGAATACCTTAGCGAGCCACGCTGGCTTGAAGTAAGCATACTGGAGGTAAAGAGGGATAGTTGTGATCTGTGGTGGTACGATGATCATAAGAACAACGATACCGAACAGGATTCCCTTACCTTTGAACTTAAATCTAGCGAAGCCGTAGCCTGTGATAGAGCAGGTGATAACCTGAAGGACAGATGCCACGAGGTTAAGGATAACTGTGTTTACAACAGTATCTTCAAACTTCATTACTCCCCAAACGTCCTTGATGTTATCAAGTGTGAAGCTCTTAGGGATCCAAACTACTGACGGGTCGTTCATCTGCTCATTTGGTCTGAACGCAGTTGAAAGCATGAATATCAGTGGATAGAGGATTACGAAGCACAGACCAAACAGGATAAGGAACCTGAAGAACGGCCAAACCATTCCGATCGCTCTTCTTCTTCTGTTATAACTGATCTGCTCAGGGGTGAGATATTTCTCAAGACCCTCCTCTTTCATCTTCTTATAACGGGCTTTAATAGCAGCCTTTCGTTCTTTTTCGAACTCTTTTTCTTCTTTTTTAGTTGCCACTTAAATCCCCCCTTATTCTACTTCATAGTAAACGAACTTATTAACAAGTGCTACGACAAGTGCAAGGAATACTGCTACGATAAGGAAGTATGCCCAAGCCATTGCCGCTGAGTAGCCATGCTCCCAGTTGCTTGCCTTGTTAAGAACGATCGTCATAACTTCGTTCTGTGGATCGACGAATGAGTCAACGATTGTATAAACCACGCTTGAAAGTATCATTGGGCTGATATAAGGAATTGTGACTTTCCAGAAGAACTCCCATGAAGTTGCACCCTCGATCTGGGCTGCTTCCTTAGCTGAGAGCGGGATACCCTGAAGTGCTGAAAGCACCAGAAGTATCTGGATACCTGAGTTCCATACAAGGTTCAGGATGTCGGTGGTCAGCGAGTTTATTATCATAGTGAGCTTATCACTGATGTTGTAGATACCGAGGAAGTTCAGCAACTGGTCAACGAGGTCAGCCTCGAACATTGAGCTGAACTGCTCAGATCCGCCTGCGTATCCGCCTGTGCTCATGTTACCGTTGATGATGTCGATAACAGGACCTGTAGCGATGATAACAGGGAGGAAGAATACTGATCTTGCGAATGTTCTTCCCTTGAATTTCTGATTAAGGATAACTGCGATAAAGATAGAGAATATGAGGATAAGAGGAGTTCTCAAAACCGTATTCTCGATCATTGCTACCAGAGCCTTGGAATAATCCTGATCCTTACGGAAAGCGTTTACATAGTTTTTCCAACCGATAAAGGTCATTTTCATTCCGCCCTGAGTTACCTCAGTTTTGTTGAATGAGTAAATGAGAGATTCTATAAGAGGCAGGATAAAGAAGTAGATAGTACCCAGCGCCCAGATCGCTATAAATCCGTAGCCGTAAAGTCCTTTTCTTTTTTCATAAGAAAGTCTGTGCTTCTTTTCCTTCATCACAGGTGCAGGAGCGACTGCCTCAGCGGCAGGCTCTTCTGTGACTATCTCCTCTGTTGAAATATCTTCTGTAACAGCCTCAGCGTCATTTTCCTTTTCGACTGTATCTTCAAGATCCTCAGCCTTAACAGCCTCGATCTCTTCAGGAGTGTTTTTGATCTCTTCGCTCATTATTCTGTCAAACCTCCTTCTATACAATCTGCAAGGTCATAGACCTCTGTGCCTACGGTAGCTGTTGCGTTCTTCTTATCAACACTGATAACAACGTCTGAAGCTCCGTCCTTTGAATAAGTTGTGGTAAGAACGTTCTTGTCATCGCTCAGCTCATACTTTGTGATCGTATAATCTGAAACGCCTGAAAGTATGCTGCTTACCTTTTTGTACTGATTAGCCGCAAGATCTGTCCAGCCTGCATAGTTTGAATAATACAAGTCGTCATATTCTGTATCCTGAAGCGTATCAGCGTCAGCGTATGTCATATCATAGTGTATCTGTGAGCCTGAAGCCAGTGAAAGCAGGAATGTTTCATCTGAATTTGAGCTCTTATTGATAGGTGTTGAAGCGTAGTCAACATATCCGTGAATGACCATCTGATAGAACGGGATATCGAAATCTGTTACGTTGAATCCACTGGAGTAAACAGGAACGTTTGAAACGTTTGTTACATATGGGAGAACGTAAGAGTTCGCACCGTCTGCGAATACTGTACTGATCTTCTCGCTCGCACTCTTATAGCCGTCAACGATAGTATTCATGGTCTTGCTTCTGCTTGAAGGATCCTTCTTTGAATAGTCAGAAACAAGCTTTGTTGAATAATCACCGAAGCCGATAGAAGTGAGCTTTTCATCAGTATAGCTCTCGAGCATTTCTGTGAACACATTCGAGTACTTGTTTGGTGTGAGCAGAGCAGGTGAAACTCCCTTTTCTGCAACACCGAAGGCTGGGCTGTATGATGACTGTCTTGAATAAGCATTTGAAACTCTGATAGCTGTGCTTGTAAGAGTCATATATCCCCATGAACCACTGTCCATCTTGAAGTTGTTCATTGAAGGAACGATCTTCATATTATCGTCCTTTGAGATAAGCTTATCGAATGCGCTTGAACCACCAAGCTTGCCGGACGGAGATACCTCTGTGGATATCTTGTTCTTGATAGAGTCATTTGTCCAGTCGTTATAGTTGACAGTTATGTTGTCAACTCCGCCGTCCTTGAGGATATCAAGTATGTCGGAAGCCTGATCGAAGCCAGTGATCTCTGTTTTAAGATTGAATGGGATACCGAGAATAGAAGTATCCTTCATAACGCCGCCATAAAGGTCAACGTAAAGATCGCTCTTATTTGCCTGAGCCTTAGCTGTAAGACCCTTATTATTGATAAGGTAGTTTCTGTAGACCTCAGCGCAGTCAGCGTAGTTAAGATCCTCGCCGTTGTCTGAATCAACAGGATAATAACGAACTCCAAATCTCTCGGTCTTTATTCCGTTTTTCTCGAACACTGTGATCTTGTTTGAGTTATCACCGCTCATGAAGAATGAGTCTGAGCTTCTTGTTTCAAACTCGAAGTAACAAGTGTTGTAAGCCTGCTTTTCCTGTCCGCATACCTGAGCGTGAGCATAAACGTTTGACTCACCGTCAGAAGCAACGCAAACAAGTCCAGATGAACCGCTTACTGTTGCAAGGACCGGCATATAAGCCTGCTGAGTGGTTCTTGGAGCTGTTATTGGAACGGCTGTATAATCTCTGCCGAATACCTGCTGATTATAGTCAGCGTACTCGGTCTTGCCGTTGTTGTAGTTTATTACAGCACCGCTTCCGTCAGGAACTATCATATAGCCTGTCGCAGTTGAATCAGCAGCGCCGAAGTTAGGGCAGAACTCGATCTTTGTAAGCACCTTTCCGTCTACCTGAGAAGTGTTTTTCTCCTCGATCTCATCTGAATCGCAGTAAACATAGAGGTTATCGTCCTCAAGAACATAGTGTATCTTGAGCTTCACACCATCAGAAACGTAGTTATATGTAGCAACAACGCCGTCTGAATTTTTCTGCCATTTTACTTTTGCCTTGTTGGAGTAAACCGGAGCAGGGGACTCTGTTCTCTTTTCCTGTCTAAGGTCACCGACTCTGATAGCGGCACTTGCAGCGATCTGCTTTCTCTGGGCATTTTTCATTGCTGTGCCCTTAACTGTGTCGATAATTGTCTGGTCAGCCTGAACATTTATAGGCGAAGTCCACCAATACTTACCTGAAGCCTTTACATAAAGACAAAGTCTTTCGTTTTCTTCGTCAAGATAAAGAGCTATCTTGTCGTTCTCTGTTATCTTTTCGCACATTGCAAGAGCTTCTTCGTCAGTTATAGGCTGAACCTCGTCGTCCTTGCTTGCTGTAGTAGTTGTTTTCTCATCGGCTGCCGAGTCTTCAGCAGCTTTATCGCTGCTTTCGTCGGCAGTAGCTGCTGCGTCGGAAGCGTCAGCTGAGCTTGTATCATCAGCCGCTGAATCGACACTGCTGTCAGTATCCTTTACTGCGGCGCTTGAATCAGCCTGGCTTGAACTCTCGTCAGTGGAAGAAACCACCATTGACCCCAGAGGCATCAGCATTGTAAGGCAGATAGCAAAGACAACTGCTTTCTTGTAACTTTTGTTATGCATTTATTATTTACACCACCGTTTCTGTTTTAGCCTCTGATCCTGTACATGATCTCAGTATAAACTGAGTACCCGAATACATATACCTGCTGGAACAATGAAAGGAGAAGTATCGCAAGGAACAATATAAGAAGCATTGCGATGATCGTACCAATAATTGAAGCAAGTGTTTTTCCGAATGAATACTGGTGAACGGCTCTCATTGCCTGCACCATAAGGATAACAGACCAGCCGATGCCAAGATACTGGATTGCTGTGATCCAGATCGACTCGTCCTGTACCAGAACGTTTGAGAAGATCACTGCGATAAATGTGCAAACGATGTAAGGAACAAGAGAATATGCAGAATAGATGCAGATCTTTTTAAGTGTACCTTCACCGTCGAGAAGTGTGCATATTGCCCAGTTGCCGAGTACCCAAGTGAAGAAGTAAACTACAGACTGAACGATAAGCGGAACAACGTTGAATACTTTAACGTAGCTGTCATTGAACTGGAAGCCTGTGAGCTGTCTGTCAACGACCATTGCAATAAAGAGGAAGAGAACTATGAGCATCGATATTTTCATTGAGCCTTGTTTCTTCCATCTCAGGTCCTCAAAGCCCTCAACAGGGTGGAAAACACAATGCTTGAGCCAACCTACCGGAGTAAATTCATACATATCAGTTTCCCTCCTTCTTTTTGCGCTTGATGAGCTTTATGCCCTTTTTCTTAAGAACTGCTTTTACAATGAGAAGGGCGATCAAAACGATAATAACTATCATTATCACTGTGAAGTTATCTCTAAGCCATTCTTCTCTTGCATACTTGAACGCCTTATCGTAGTCGTCCTGATCGTAAGCTGTTTTGAAGTAATCCAGAGCCTTCATATACTCGCCGTCGTTAAGGCAAGCCTTACCAAGTCCGACATAAGCCATTGCATAGCCGCCGTCTCTCTTTATAACTTCTTCCCAGTCAGCTCTTGCGTCTGAATATCTACCCTCGTCATAGAGGAGAACTGCTCTGTGAACGACATTACCGAAAGTTGTTTCAGTATAAACTGTGATATCGTTCTTTGTTCCGTCAAGGATATAGACCTCGTTGCCTCTTGCTTCGATAGCGTTTGGTCCAAGGAAGCTTCCTGCCTGATCAGAAGTGGAGTTCTTTGTACCAAAGATGCAAAGAAGATTACAGAGCTTATCATACTGGAACACTCTACCGTTCTCATAGTCAAGAACATTTATTGTTCCGTTGTCAGAAACGCAGATATCTGTAAGTCTGCACTTATAAGTTTTATTTGTTGTTGAATCATACTCTGAAGCAACGTCACCAAATGAATACTCATCGCCGACTGCGTTATCCCAGATGTTATAACCTGCTGGGTTAAGCTTCTTAACAGCGTCGGTCGTAGTATTTGCAGCCTCAGTAACAGTGTAGATAAATCCGTCTGCGTCGATATCGAAGTTTGCATACTCGACTGGAACGTTTCTTGTCATTGCTGAGATCTGCTCGTTTGAAGCGATCTTTCTCCACAGCTTCTGAGCGATAACGGCAGCTGTTACCTCAACTCGGTTCGCACCGTAGAAGCCCTGGAACTCGCCGTCCTTATTGAACTGAACAGAACCTGTGTTTACTGACTTACAAACAACGTAGATATTCTCTGCCTTATCTGCAAGTATCTTTGAAGGGTTGAATGTTTCGGAATCATAAAGCTTTGTGTCAGGCTTTGTGTATTCCTGCACCAGAGTCATTTCTGTGCCTGACTCAACAGTACACTTAACAGCCCTTGAATTGTCTGTATCTGCGATGTAAACATAAAGCTTATCATCAAAGATGCTCTTTTTGACATATATGCCGTTAGGATTAAGGAAGGTCGATTTTCCGTCCTCGCCTACAGATATTTCTGTAGAGCCTGTGAATCCGGTATAACAGCCTGTTACCTTAAGATCAGTATCAAGACGGAGTATTCTGTTGTTGCCTGAATCGCACACCCAGAAAGTATCGTTGTCCTGATCGTAAAAGAGGTCTTTTGCATCTGAGAGCTTTGCAGGAGCGTCATCGCTTATATAAAGCGGGTCGCTCGGATCTGAAAGCCTGTCAAGACCCATATCTGCACCTGTTACAGTCTTTTCTACACGGTAGGCACTCTGCGATGGGATCGCATCGTCCCAATAGTCGTAGTTATAGGCTGTATAAGGCTCATCTGCGAAAGCAGTCACGGTCATGGTCAGCGCCAGACCTGCTGCAAGTGCCGCAGAGATCATTCGTTTTAGAGAGATTTTATTTCTCGACACTACTTATCACCTTTTTTCCTTTTCTATAATCTAAGTTCAAATTAATCCTTCATACCTGAGTTAGCCATTGTTTCCATGACGTTGCCCTGAGCTACAAGGAATACGATCAGTGGTGGTATCAGAAGTACAACTGCTGCGGCAAATGTAACGCCCTGACGAGCAAGACCTGCTGCTGTGATCTGCTGTACAACTGTAGGTAGTGTTTTGAGCTGCTCGGAGTAGATAAGTGCTCCGCCCTGAATGTTCCATGCTCCCTGGAAAGCGAAGATGATAAGTGTCATCAAAGCTGGCTTTGAGTTTGGAACGACGATCTGCCAACAGATCCTGAACAGACCTGCGCCGTCCACCTTAGCCGCTTCCACCATGGAGTCGTGGATGGTTGTCATGCTCTGACGCATGAGGTAAAGACCCATTGATGTTGAAATGCTTGGGAGGATCAATGCCCAGTATGTATCGATCATATGGAGCTTAGCCATTACGAGGAACTGCATGATCCATGTTGCATTTGAGGAGAACAGGAGGGCAATAACGATGATCTGGTTAATGACCTTGTTTCCTGGGAATTTACACTTTGCAAGAACGAATGCTGCGCAGCAGCAAACGAAAAGGTTGCAGATACAAATTACTATTGTAATAAAGAAGCTGTTGAAGATATATCTTGACAGCGGTACCTGCCATGAGCTTGCGGCTACCTTGAACATATCTGAGAAGTTGTTGGTAGTCGGATTCAGTACATAAAGCTTTGGAGGGAACACGAACAGCTCCTCAACAGGCTTCATAGACTGGATAACTGAGTAATACAGCGGGAACACCATGAATGCACCAAGGAGACAGAGGAATACGAAAATAACTATATCTCCGCCAAGAGAACCATTGACTCTCGCCTTTTTCTCTTTGACCTTCAGCTTTTCAATAGACTGCTGCTTTTTTCTTTTTCTAGCCATTTTATATACTCCCCTCCTTTAGTCAAGATACTTGCCTAAGAGCCAGTTGATACCCTTATTGGCAAGGAGCATTGCAGCGAACAATACGAAACATATTGCTGACGCATAACCCATTTCGTAACGAATGTTACCGTAGTCTGTTGCGTGGTTCATGATTGTGTGAGCTGCATAGTCTGTTGAAGGCAGACCTACGAGGTTCTGACCAACAACACCGACTGTGAATGATGCTGAGATCTGGATAACGGCAGCAAACAGAAGCTGTGGTCCCATTGAAGGGATAGTGATGTAGAAAAGCTCCTGCCATCTGTTCTTGATACCCTCGATAGCACCTGCTTCGTACATTGACTTATCAATGTTCTGGAAGCCTGCACGGATAGCAAGGAAGCCTGCACCCATTGACATCCAAAGCTGAACGATGATAACAACTGTAAGGATATAGTTTGTATCTGTGAGCCACTGTGCAGGTTCGTTCAGGATACCCAGATCGATAAGCACAGCGTTCAGGTAACCGTAGGAGTCACCTGACAGGATAAGCTGCCAGGTAACATATACGGAAGTTGTCATAGAAGGTGCATAGAACACGAATGTGAAGAAGGTTTTGAGGAATGCGTTCATCTCGTTTATCAGCCAAGCAATGATAAAGCTGAGGATATAAGAGAACGGTCCTGTAAATATCGCAAAGATAAGAGTGTTTCTTACTGCGATAAGGAATACGTCGTCGTTAAGGAACAGCGTATAGAAGTTTGAAAGTCCTACGAACTTAGGAGTTTCGATCATGTTAAAGTTTGTAAAGCCCATTGGCAGCGACATTACGACAGGCACTACCGTGAAGATAATGAACAAAGACATGAAAGGCAGGAGCATTGCATAGCAAGCCTTGTTGGTTTTCATCATGTGCCATGTGTACTTCCACTTGCCCTGTTTTATCATAGGCGCTTCAGGATTGGTTTTGGCCATTAGTTACTCCCCTTTCATTAATTGTCGTACAGACCAAGATCTTCAAGCTTACGAGTGATCTCGTCATTGATATCCTTATTGTACCAGAACAGTGTATCACGAGCGTTGTCGTAGTCATTAACTACAGCTCTGAATGCGTTCATAACGTTTCTTGTTACACCGTAAGATGCAGGAATGATCGGGATCTCTACCTGTGAATTAAGCTGGTCAAGAAGAAGATTTACTTCTGAAGTTGTCCAAGACAACTGCTGAAGAGCTTCTTCGTTAGCTGTTGCATATCTACCCATTGTACCAAGGATAGACTCGATGTTGTTACCGTACTTGACCTGAGCGTCAGTTGAGGTGAACCACTTGATGAAGTCCCAAGCGCCCTCCTGATCCGCTGCCTTTGTGAAGATAATAGCACCTGAACCATTGGAGTTTGCTGCGTGGTTGATAGTTCCGTCTTCCTGAACAGTACCAGGAACTGGCTGGAATCCCCAGCAGCCCTTGATCTCAGGAGCGGCTACAGAAAGCTGGTTATAGAATGTGTAGTTCTGGATAACTACTGGCATATCACCTGTTCTGAAACGTGTGAATGCGTCATATGTCTGCTGGAAGCTGTATGTTGTATAGAACTTTGTCCAAGTATCGAAAGCGTTTACAGCCTCCTGAGTATCGAATGTTGTCTTTGTCTGCTCTTCGTTGTAGTAGTTAAGACCCTGCTGGAGAAGGAGCATTGCGAATGTGTTACCAGGCTCTGTGATAGCAGATACCTGAGTTGTTCCGCCTGTACTTGTCATTACAGGGAGGATAAGACCAACTTCAAGGTAGTTTCTCTGAAGTGTTGGCAGACAGTTAAGAAGTCCGTCCCAAGTGTTAAGATCTGTTGCTGGGTCGATATCGTACTCACTGAGGATATCAGAACGATAGAACAGCATTGGGAAGGTCTGGTCACATGGAAGACCGTATGTACCGCCGTTGTACTGATAAAGAACAGTAGCGTCGTCTGCAAAACGTGTCTTTACCTCGTCAAAGTCGCTGAATGTGGTGAGATCTGTAAGAACGCCACGGGCTGCAAGCTGGATAGGGAAGTCGCCGCCCATGAAGAGAGCGAGGTCAGGACCCTTGCCTGCAAATGTAGCCTCAACGATACCACCCTGAACGAGCTTAAGATTGATCTTTGTTTTAGCTGTTGGATTGTATTCACTTGAAATGAGCTGCTGGAGAGCCTCAGCGTTATCACGACCGAGCATTACCCAGCACTCCATAGCGCTTTCGTCCTCATCGGACAGTGCGTTGTAGTCCTCGAAGAAAGAACCGATAAAGCCCTTGAAGCCGAAGCCAAGTGAGCCAAAGAATGACTTGTCACATGAAGTGAAATCCTGATCGGAAGTAGCTACCTCGATCATATCGACCTCAAGAGGCTGCTCACGATACTGGTTTACGAAAGAAGAAACCGATGTGATGTTATCCTTGATCTGTGACATCATCTCAGGGATAAGGTCAGGCTTCTTTATACACTTATCAAGAACGATAGCCATTTTCTCAAGAGTTTCAGCCTCAGTTCCGCCTGAACCTGAAAGCTTCTCGATCTCAGCCTTCTTATCTCTCAATGTCTTAGCATATTCCTTGAAATCAGGAACGATAGACGGGATAGCTGTGTCGATCATGTAGTTGTTGTATTCATCAGGATCAGGACCTGTGATCTGTCTGATCTGTCTATAGTAGCTGTTTATGTTATAAACAAGCTCGTCCAGATCACCCATGATCTCACCGATCTCACCAGGAACTGCTTCCAGAGAAATAGTGTTTGTGCCTGCCTGGAGGTAGAAATAAAGATCGTCGCCATTTTCAGACTTTGGCGTTGTGATGCTCCAGTCTGTATCGTAGTAGAACTTTATCTGATTAGCTTCAAGGCAAGGTACTTCGCCATTGACATAAAGACGTCTGTTGGAGTACATACCTCTCATCTGATCCTGTCTGCCTCTTATACCTATCTTATAGTAGCCAGCCTTGTCAACATTGAACTCCCATGTTACTGTCTGAGTTGACTGCGTCCAGCTTCCTGAACCGATAGTATTATATCTTGTTTTAGTAGGGCTTGAGCCGTTTGCGCTCGATGTGAGATAAGAGCTCTTATCTGCTGTAGGATAAAGAGTTCTTGATGACTTGTAGGCAGCAGTTTCACCCTCAAGAGTGATCTTCTGTCCCTGAGCCTGTGTCAGATCGCTGTCTGATGGTGCTGTGTAAGCAGCAGGTGCTTCATACTGATAGAAAGTAAAGCTCTTGACAGCAAACTCAGCCTTTTCAGATTCAAATGTTATCGTATGTTCGCCAGCCTCCATATAGAACTCCAGCGGCTCGTTAAAAAGTCCGTCGATGTCCTCCAGAGGAGTTTCCTGCCAGCATGGTGTCGATATCTGTCCAGGACGGATATCGTTCTGTCTTGAATCCTGTTTGATCTCAGATTCGTTGATCCATCTCTTGCTCAGCGTGATTCTTGACGCTGTTGCATATGGGCTTTCGCCGTCGATAAGCAACGAAAACTCAACGTCGTTTGTGTTGCTTTCAAGTGCCTCATATATCATCTTGATATTGTAGACGCCTGTTTCAGGAATGTTCACCGTCCAAGAAACTGAACCCTCCTGATTTGCCCACTGCATAACATCATTCTCTCCATCTACTGTAGTTACAGTGATCTGAGCGTCTGTTACTGAAGCAGGATCGTAATCCTTTCCCAAGACCTCGACTGTCTTATCAGGTCTTGCGGCGTCGGTATACTTCTTTACATAGTTAGTATAAGAAGTCTGACGGATCGAATCGGTACTCGTCGTGGCAGCGGAGCTTCCGTCGCCTGTTGCAGAATCATCAGCAGTTGCCTGCGTGCCTAGAGTGCTGTCGTCCGCCGCTTCACTGTCTGCAAATGCTGGAACTGATGCGCTTGCACACAGAGCAAGTGCCAATGCGGAAGCAATAACACGCCTAAACATTGTGTCTTTCACTATGAATCCACCTTTCTAAATAAATTGCTTTTGGTTTTGCGAGAATCAAGCCTACTTAATTACATTCTAATATAAATAGTATAGAACCTCTTCATTATGTGATCCCCCACGGGAAATAAAGAAAATAAAACTTACGTCCCCCCCGATCTGAACAGCACGAGCTTTTCGCCGTTCTCATCAAGTTCGACCTTGACCTTATCGCCGCCTTTTATCTCAAGAGCGTCCATAAAGTCCTTCGGGAGCTGCAGCCGTCCGGATCTGTCGAGGACGATAAGCTCTTCATGAGCCGTTTCCTCGCTTTTCTCAACCAGCACGATATCTCCCATTTCATTAAGCTCCTCCACATAAGAACGCTTTCTCACGATCTCAGAGCTTGTTCTTCCATCTCTGATAGCCACCACTCTGTCGATATGATCGGCAAGCTTAAGGTCATGGGTAACGATCACTATAGTGATCTTCTCATCTTTATTAAGCTCCTTGAATATATCAAGTATCATATTGGAAGTCTTTGTATCCACCGAGCCTGTAGGTTCATCAGCCAACAGTAATCTCGGATCGTTTGCCAATGCAATAGCTATTGCAACTCTTTGCTGTTCGCCTCCCGACATCTGGTCGAGCCTGCTGTTTTTTCTTTTCAGCAGTCCCACTCTGTCAAGCAGCTCCAGTGCTTTCTGCCGTCTTTTATGCTCGCCGTTGAGCAGCATAGGAAGCTCAACATTCTGCACAGCCGTAAGATACGGCACAAGATTTCTTGCATTATTCTGCCACACAAAGCCTACGGTGTTCCTTTTATACTCCATATAATCCTTATCAGTAAACTTCAGAAGATCCTTACCGTCCACATAAAGGTTTCCCGCCGAAGGCTTATCAAGTCCTCCAAGCATATTGAGCAGCGTCGATTTACCACTTCCTGAGTTTCCGACGATTGCCATAAGTTCTCCACGCTCGACATCCAGGTCAAGTCCTTGGAGCGCCACCACCTCAACATCAGAAGTTTTGTAGATCTTCACCAGATTTTCACACCGTATCATATATTTATCATTGTCGGCAGCTACAATAGTATCAAGTTCATCACTCAACTATCTCACCGTCCTCTAATGTATAGACCTTATCAGCTATATCTATCATGCTGGGGTCGTGAGTGGTCATTATGATAGTCATCTCATCTCTCGCCACCAGCTCTTTGAAAAGCTTTACAACATGGAGCGCAGTTGCCGTATCAAGCTCGGCAGTAGGCTCGTCCGCAAAAATTATGTCAGGCTTATGTGCGATAGCTCTTGCTATAGCCACACGCTGCTGTTCACCGCCGGACATTTCCCCCGGTCGGTGGAACATTCGCTTTTCAAGTCCCACGCTTCGCAGACATTCCCTTGTGCGCTTATCCCTTTCTTCATATGGATATTTCGCAAGTCTTAGACCAAAGTCAACGTTTTCATAAGCGGTCATTCCCGACATGAGTGCCACAGATTGGAACACGAACGCCATTTTATACCGTCGTATATCATCTCTGGCTCTTTCAGAAAGCCTTGTAATATCCCGTCCACCAAACATGACCTTGCCCTTTGTTGGCTTGTCAAGCGCTCCAAGAATATTGATAAGAGTAGTCTTACCGCTTCCTGAACGTCCTCTAAGGATCGTCAGCTTGCCCTTTTCTATTTCGATGTTGATATTTTTCAGCGCATTCACAACGCTTCCGTCGCCGATCTTAAAATCACGGCACAGATCTTCAGTTGAAAGTATAGTGTCCATGCCGCATGGCTCCTTTATCACATCAAACAGGATCTTCGCCCTCATCTCATCCACTGTATTGGTCATTTTGACCTATGTAATATACTCAAACAAAGGTTAAAATATTTGTGCATTATTCACATATCGTGTCAGAAGCACACAACGACCACAACATATTGTATTTCTTGTACAATATGTTCAAATTTCGGGCAATAAATTATGCAAATCAGCCCACAATTTTATGTAAAATGCCAAAATGGGTTCATTCAGCTAATCTTAATTATATCAATTTCTCTGTATTTTGTCAAGGATGTTAAACGTTTAAGATAACATAAAAACGAGGCTTGCGGAGGATTTAGTCACCTTAAACAAACTATAAAATCATTTTTTGTGCATTTCGCAATAAATCTTGTCAAAAAAGGTTGAAAACTCTGTAGCCGTCAAGATTTTAGCTTTCAATTAATAATAATTTTACATTTTGAAGAATAAAATCCGAAAAATTTCTACCGATATGCACAAAAAACATTTGATATATTTATTTAAAATATGCAAAAGCAAAACTGTTCTTAACATTATGTAAAAGGAGGCAAAAAAAACTATACAAAAAGGCATTTGTGCAATTTGAACCTATAAAAAAAGCCAAATATGAAAGAAATAAGCCTGCAATATGACGTAATATTCCCGTAAAAAACATTAAACATTGTCCTATTTATCATACAGTTTTCACATAGACAAGTATAATATTAGATAACGAAACAAGAAAGCCCCACAAGGGGCGGTTAAAATTGACTACCACGGCTCACGCCGCTGACATACCAGGAGGTTTTCATCATGAATGAATACAGAAACAACAACTTAAATGATAACAATAATAACAATTTTGAGAATAGCTATACACAGCAAAACGGATATAATCAATATCAGGCTCAGGCAGGCAGCGTGAATGAGTTCACATACAATCCTAATAAGAAAAAGTCAAAGGGCAAGAAGGTGCTTTCAGGCATTATTGCAGTGCTTTGCGTTGCAGCTATCGGAACTACTTCCATTGTAGGCTACAATCTTGTTACAGGAAAGAACGCTGTAGGCTCATCAAACAGCGGCACCGTTGTTTCAAAGGACGACAGCTCATCAAACAGTGCAAAAAGCACTGTTGACCGTTCAAATCTGCCAACTATCCAGCAGCTCTCAACTCCGTCCGACGCACTGACTATCCCTGAGATAGTAGAGAAAGTTTCACCTTCTGTTGTAGGCATCTCCTGTATCCTTTCAAACGGCACTGCAACAGGTTCAGGTATCGTAATGAGCGAGGACGGCTACATCGTAACCAACGCACACGTTGTTGACGGTGCACAGTCTATTTCAGTTGTGCTTCCTGACAGCTACAACGATACTTCAAGCAAATCAGATGACAGCAAATCAAGCTCTGACAGTAGCTCTGATGACGATGAGGACAACCTCACATACACAGCTACCCTTGTAGGCAAAGACACTCAGACTGATATCGCAGTTTTGAAGATAGACGCAAAGGGACTTACAGCCGCTGAGTTCGGCACATCTGCAGATCTTCAGGTAGGTGAAGCTTCTATCGTAATAGGCAACCCACTTGGCTTCTCACTTGCAAACTCTGTAACAGCAGGTATAATCTCCGCAACAGACAGAACGCTCACTGTTGAGGACAGGACAATGAATCTTATCCAGACAGACGCTTCTATCAACAGCGGTAACTCAGGCGGACCACTCATCAACGCATATGGTCAGGTAATAGGCATCACCTCTGCAAAGGTATCATCATCAGTGGGCGAGGGACTTGGGTTTGCTATCCCTATCGACGAGGCGCTCCCTATTGTTGAGGACCTTATGAAGAACGGTTACGTTACAGGCAGACCTAGCCTTGGAATTTCAGGTACAGACATCACAAGCGCATATTCATCTTACTATGGTATCCCACAGGGCTTCCTTGTAAAGAGCGTTACTAAGGGAAGCGGCTCTGAAAAGGCTGGTATTCAGGAAAATGATATCGTTATAGGCATAAACGGAACTGTTATATCAAACATCAGCGAGCTGAATGAGATAAAGAACAAGTGCAAAGTCGGTGACACTGTTCAGCTTACTATATACAGAAACAAGAAAATGATAAATGTTGACGTTGTTCTCGGCGAGTCCACAGAGGACACTTCTGAGTCAAATGACAACGACCAGAACAACAATAACAATAATAATAACAATAACAACGACGACTACAACGATTACTATGGAAACTATGGCAATGGTCTTGGCGGCTATAATTACGGCTACGGTTTCTAAATAACAAAGCTTTCTTCATATTTTTCATATTCTTTTACTTCAGGGAAAGAGCTGTTCCGAGAGATCGGGACAGCTTTTTTCTTGACTTTCTTCTTGACAGAGGGTCAAAGCAGTGTTATTATAATAAGGTATACTATTAAGGCAACACCGCACAAAGCCCACCTGACGGTATTGCCTTAAACGAGTACACTTCTTTATTTTGCAAAGGTCGGTGATTTTATGACAAAAGAAGAATATCTTGACTTTTGCGGTTCTATTGCAGGTGCGACATATGACCAGCCTTTCAACGAGGACTTTCAGTCCACTGCACTGCGCCACTGGGACACGAAAAAGTGGTTCGGGCTTTTGATGCTCCACAATGACAGGTGGATAGTAAACTTAAAGCTAAAACCCGAAGAAGTGCTGTTTTACAGGGATATCTACAAGGGCGTGACGGAAGCTTATCACATGAACAAGGTCCACTGGATAACATTGTATCTCGACAGCGACGTGCCAACAGAGGAGATAGAAGATCTTACCCTCAGAAGCTTTGAGCTTACAAAGAGTAAAGATAAAAAGAAAACCAAAAAGCGAAAGGAAGCTTTATAAAATGAGAACTTTTTCAAAATCAAGCAAGCTTGATAACGTGTGTTATGATATAAGAGGTCCTGTTATGGACGAAGCAAATGAAATGATAGCAAAGGGAGAAAAGATATTCAAGCTCAATATCGGAAACCCTGCTCCGTTTGCATTCAATGCCCCTGACGAGATAATACAGGCAATGACAGACAATCTGAGAAACGCTCAGGGCTATTCCGACTCAAAGGGCATAACAGAAGCAAGACAGGCTATTTATGATTATGCACACTTTAAGGGCATACCTGTTGAAAGTCTTAACGACATCTACACCGGAAACGGTGTTTCCGAGCTTATCACAATGGTAATGCAGGGTCTTCTCAACAACGGCGACGAGGTTCTTGTTCCTGCCCCTGACTATCCGCTGTGGACAGCTTCCGTTACTCTTGCAGGCGGTACTGCCGTTCACTATATTTGTGATGAAAGCTCCGAATGGTATCCTGACCTTGAGGACATGGAAAAGAAGATAACAGACAAGACAAAGGCTATCGTTATCATCAACCCTAACAACCCGACAGGTGCGGTATATCCAAAAGAAATACTTGAAAAGATAGCAGACATGGCAAGACGTCATGAGCTTATCATATTCTCAGACGAGATATATGACAGACTTCTTATGGACGGCGTTGAGCATACTTCTATCGCTTCACTTTGCCCTGACGTTTTCTGCATCACTCTTAACGGACTTTCAAAGTCACATCGTATCGCAGGCTTCCGTGTAGGCTGGATGACCCTTAGCGGTGATAAGAGCAGAGTAAAAGGCTACATAGAGGGTCTTAATATGCTTTCAAGCATGAGGCTTTGTTCAAATGTACCGAGCCAGTATATAATCAAATATGCTCTTGGTGATTACACAAAAACTGACGATCTGCTCCTGCCGGGGGGACGTATCTACGATCAGAGAGAGTATATCTACAACGCACTTAACAGCATTGACGGTCTGTCGGCTGTAAAGCCTAAGGCGGCATTCTATATCTTCCCTAAGATAGACGCAAAGCGTTTCAACATCACAAATGACGAGCAGTTCGTGCTTGATTTTCTCCGTGATAAGAAGATACTTCTTGTTCATGGCGGCGGCTTCCACTGGGAACAGCCTGACCATTTCAGGATAGTTTATCTTCCTAAGCTTGAAGATCTTGAATACTCCATGAATGAAATGAGAGATTTCCTCAAAGACTACAAGCAGAAATAAAACTGTAGAGCGGACAGTGTTCGCCCAATATGCTTTTATGCTCATACCATACATCTACAAACACAGACACGAGGTACAAAAATGTCAAAACTTTGCAAATCATGTGGAAACTATTATGAGGGAGATCACTGCGACAAGTGCGGCTATGGCGACCCAAACTTAAAGACCCACGCCGCCGACAAATACAAAAAGCCCACAAAGCCTGAACGTTTCAGGACGGAGGAGGAAAAAGAGCTTTACGCCGAGTGGGAAAAGGAGAAAAAAGAGGACACTGAGATAAAGCGTCACTATGATCCCAACGCAGGCAAAAAGACCCTTGCCATTGTGGCGGTAGTTGTTATAGGCGTTATCGTGGCTGTGCTATACAAAAGCGGAGTTATTTTCAGCTCCACAAAGACAGAGGTAATAGAAAAATACTTCAAGTCCATACAGACAAGCGATTTCGACTCATTCGTGGAGTGCTTTCCAAAAGAGATGAAGAACGAATACGAACAGCAGCGAACCGAAGGCGGATATGGCAAAGAGCAGGTCATGAAAGAAGTCCTTTACGGTGATTTCATTGAAAGCTATGGTTCTGATTACACTATTGACGTATCTTTCGGAAGAGAAACAAAGCTTAAAAAATCTGAATATGACCTGAGCGAATACAAAAGCTTTTACGGCTCTGCACCGAATGTTTCAGAGGCTTATGAGATAGTAACGAACGTGACTTTCAAAGGCTCAAAGGGCAGTGAGGACGCAAAGCTTTACATCTACGTTGGAAAATGCAGCGGAAAATGGTGTATTTTCAATATCACGCAGGATAACGGCATTGTTGACGAGGACACGGGGCTTAAAACTTCAGAAAATTAAATAGCACAAAGCAAAACCGCCACGGAGAAAGATCCGCAGCGGTTTTTTTGTTTTGCGATAAAACCTATATGGTGGGACGTCGTATTTCTGTAAAACAGAAATTGAGTCGCTCCCCTACATATAAGTAGGGTAATTATACGCTTCTATGTGATATTATCTCTTCTTAAAAGCAAATGACTTTCTTGTTCTCTGCTTTCCGCCTATTGACATTGTGAATATCTTGTCGCTCATGAAGATTTTCAGTGCGACAGTCATGCACACTACAAGAAGTACTATCTGATAGATAAGTCCCCCTGCATAAAAGCTGTAGTTGCCAAACATCACGTTCTCGCTTGCCATAAAAGTATGGGTGAACGGTATAGCATAGACGATATACTTTATAACAGGTGAAAGCGTTCTGATATCAACTACCATTGCAAGAAGATATGGTATCATTGCGGAGAAGGTTATAGGCAAAAGCATTGTCTGGGCAGATTTTGCGTCTTTTGCAAGTGCTCCTAATACCATCGAGAGTGACAATGAGATAAGGATAGACACAAACATCTGTATTCCCACAAGAACATACTGTCCGATGCTCATAGTAAGGCCAAGGTTTTCCATTGCAGATTCATATGCTGAGGTATCTCCCATGCCCTCAGTAAGACCGCCTGTCATTTTGCTCATGCCGAACATATAGACCACAGCCTGCAAAGCCGCAACAACACCTGCGGCAAGCATTTTTGACGCAAGGACTGAAAGTCTTGAAACAGGTGCGGAAAGAAGCGTCTCAAGGGTCTTGTCTATTTTCTCGGTAGAGATCGCGCTAAGTATCATCTGAGCCGAGAACATTATAAGAACGAACATTATTATAGGCACTACCATGCTCTGTGCCGAGCAAAGGGACATCACTACAGAACTGCTCACTTTATCTGCCTTGTCGCCAACAACCGTTGTTTCAGAAAGCAGTACAGGGTCTTCAAGCTGATTCATTTCGTCCTCTGTCATTGCGCCGCTTGAAAGCTTATCCTGATAGATAGTTGATTTTACTGCCTGCTGTATAACTGCAAGGGCAGTGTCCGAGCCTGTGTTTATATTTGACATGGTTGCAAGAGAGGTCATTCTCTGAACATATCCAACGTCTGCCTTTTTATGCTGTTTTACCTGCTCTGTAAAGCCTTTTGGTATTATCACAACGCTGTCCTGATCGAGCCTTTTAAGCTCTGCGGCATAGTCGTCAGACTTTATATCTACAACTGTTATCTTACCGTCACCAGCCTTTGCAGTAGCTTTCAGAGAGTTTAAAACGTTTTCTGTGAACTCTGTTTTGTCAAGGTCGCAGATAGTAAGGTCGGAAGCCTTTTCGGCACTGTCGCTTATTGCCCCTGACATTGCCTGACCCGCCATAACAAGCACCACTACTGTGACTATCATTGTTATAATAGTTTGCAGGCTGAGCATTTCCTTTAATTCCTTGCGGAAAAGACTATAAAACTTCACGGTCAAGCACCACCCTTTCAAAGACTTCTTCAAGGTTCTGAACGCCATATTTTTCAATAAGCTCCGCAGGCTTGCCGACCTCCAGCAACTCGCCCTTTGCAATTATACCCACTCTGTCTGAAACATACTCTATTTCAAGCATATTGTGGGAAGAAAGCAGAAAGCTCATGCCCTCAGAAGCAAGCTTTTTTATCATTCTTCTTATTTCAAGGGCGTTTATAATATCAAGTCCCGAAGTCGGCTCGTCAAGGATAGCCAGTGCAGGCAGTGGCATTATCGCCCTTGCAAGGAGAAGCTTTCTTGCCATACCACGGGAATAATTTGATATTTTATCATTAAGCCTGTCACCAAGCTCGCATATCTCACAGCCACGCTTAACAAACTCGTAAGCCTGTTCTCCGTTGTCGGCATAGATAGAAGCCATGAACTCCAGATATTCTCTGCCTGTCATGGTCTTATACGCACCAGCCTCGTCAGGGAGGTATGTAATGCTTTTTCTTACCATATCAGGTTCGGTGAGAATACTATGTCCTGCCACGATAGCGTCGCCCTCTGTTGCCTGCAAAAGTGTTGATATCATTCTTATGGTCGTGGTCTTTCCTGCACCGTTTGGACCTATCAGCGCAAATATCTCGCCCTTTCCAACGTCAAAAGTGACGTTATGGGAGGCGTAAATGCCTTTTTTGTACTGCTTTGAAAGCCCTTTGACCTGTAAAACGGTTTCCATCGTTTCCCCATTCCTTTCTTTGTCTGTATCATTGTATTTTTTTGTGAATAAATCAAGTATAGCACACCACGTTCCAACTGTCAATTGACATTTGTCATGTACTGCTATGTAAATATGATTTGCTAATAGTATACACTGTCTACGGCACGATGTCAATAGCGGTTTTCACCAAAACAGGCATGATTTTTATTATTTATGCGTTAGAATGTAAAATTCACTTACTTTGTGAGATAAAGTAAACCACGTTACACAATGATTACAAATCAAATAATATTCTGTACATTTTCAACTCTTTCAAGTACGTTTTTTTGGATATCACAATGTAATGATTTGATTACATTTTGGTTACAGACAAGGGTAAAAAAACGGACGATTGTTGAAAACTTTATAATTTTCAACACCAAATTGCTGTTATAGCATGAGTTTTAAACATTTTCAACATAGTTTTCAACATTTTCAAAAGTTTTCAACTGTAGTTTTCAACTGTCCAAAAAAGCTCTTGTTACCGTTTTTTAATCATTTGTAATTTATTCATTTTTCGTACTTCTATAGTAAATAGGGAGGATTTATTACATTTTCACCAATGAACGAATTTAAAATTTGTGAAGTATTTAAGTTTTAAAATAGGCTTTTGCTGTTTACAAATGAATGAAAATATGTTAAACTTATAATAAATATGAATGAAAAGTTACAATATTCATTATAGGAGGAAGATTATGGGAAAATTAATCGACCTGAAGAAAGCCGCCGCTGTGCTGCTGACTTCGGTAACACTCATGTCGGCTGCGGCGGCACTGCCTGTTGTGGACGAAACACCGCTTCTTTCGCAGACGGCGATAACTGTTGAGGCGGCAAGCATCGGAAAAGTCACAGGGCTTACTTCAAAAACACTTAGCAACAGCGAGATAAAGCTTAGCTGGAAAAAGGTCAGCGGAGCTTCGGGATACTCAGTTTGTATGAGAAAAAACGGTAAATATCCGCAGATCGCAGACGTAAAAAGTGGCTCGACCCTCACATACACTGTGAAAAATCTGCCAAATGCTACCCGTGAAAACTTCAAGGTAAGAGCCTACAAGACCGTGAAAGGAAAAAAGGTATACGGTGCATATTCCGACAACTGGAACACCGCCACGAACCCACAGCCTGCAAAGGGTCTTAAAGTATCAAGCGTTTCCTATAACAGCGTAAAGCTTTCATGGACAAAGATAGGATGCACAAATTACAGAGTATTTCAGCTTAAAAATGGTCAGTGGAAAGAGATCGCAAAGACCACAGGCACAAGCTACACTGTAAAAAATCTCAGCCAGAAGACCACATACAAGTTCAAGATAAGAGCCTGCAAGACAGACGACAAGAAAGCCAACCACTACGGAAAATATTCTGCAGAGGTATCGGCTACCACATCTAAAGCTCCTGCTGTTTTGACCCCAGTTTCACAGCATGGTCAGCTTTCTGTAAAGGGTGCGAATATTGTTGACAAGAACGGCAAGGTATTCAAGATAAAGGGTATGTCAACTCACGGCATCATGTGGGAGGATTTTTCCGATATCCTTACAAAGGACTCACTTAAAGTTCTCAGAGATGACTGGAAGGTCAACACCATAAGAATCGCAATGTATACTTATGAATGGGGCGGCTACTGCACCGAGAACGGCAAGTATCAGGCGCAGGCAAAGCAGAAAGTCAAGACAGGCGTTGAGAATGCAAAATCTCTTGGTATGTATGCTATAATCGACTGGCACGTTCTCAACGACAGAAACCCTAACAACCACAAAAATGAAGCTATCAAGTTCTTCACAGAAATGGCTAAGACCTACAAGGACTACAATAACGTTATTTACGAGATCTGCAACGAGCCTAACGGCGGTGTAACATGGACAGGCGGCATAAAAAGTTACTGCCAGAGCGTTGTAAGCGCTATCAGAAAATACGACAGTGACGCTATCATAATTTGCGGTACAGGCACATGGAGTCAGGACATAGATCAGGTACTTGGCAACAAGCTTTCAGACAAAAACTGCGTTTATGCTCTTCACTTCTATGCAAACACTCACACTGATTGGCTGAGAAACAGACTTCAGAACTGCTACAAAAAGGGACTTCCTGTTCTTGTATCTGAGTTCGGAACTTGCGATGCAAGCGGAAACGGCGGATATAACTCAACAGAAAGCACAAAATGGCTCAAGCTTCTCGACTCACTAAAAGTAGGCTACATAAACTGGTCAGCCTGCGGAAAGAGCGAAACGGCTTCCGCATTCAATAGCGGTACGAACCTTAAAGCTATAAAGAGCGGCACTTCACAGCTCACAGCAAGCGGCAAGTTCGTTCGTGATTGGTACAGAAACCACTGATAACACAAAAGACCTCTCTTGGTGGGAGGTCTTTTTTTTGCACAGAAACTAACGATAAGCGGGCGACCCAAGGTCGCCTCTACACTATAAAAACACAGCCGAGGGGCATTTACCTCTCGGCTATTGTTATTTTATATCATATCACAAAGAACAGTGCCGTTCTTATAACTGCTGTAAAAAGCATAGCATAGAACGATGTACCAAGCAAAAGCTGATTTGCCCAGAATATATCGTTAGGCTCGCATGGCTTTAGATTTCTGCCTATAACAGGCTTTCTTACAAGCTGTCCGCCGTAATACTCATCACTGCCAAGCTGTATACCCAATGCACCTGCACACACCGACTGAGTTTGCGCTGAATTAGGACTAGGGGATTTTCTTCTGTCTTTTTTGTATACCTGAGAAGCGTTCTTGCTGTCAAGGTGAAGATAAGAAACGTTCATTTTCATAAGCAGGGCGGCTATTCTTGCAGGTATAAAGCTGAGAACGTCGTCTAGCTTTGCAGGGAATTTGCCGAAGTTTATGTATGTGTCTGTTTTATAGCCCACTGTGTTGTCGATAATATTCACTGTTCTGTAGAGTATTCCGCCCAGACCTCCGAATATCGCAGACCAGAAAATAGGTGCGACCGCCCAATCTGTGGTGTTCTCTGCAACCGACTCCACCGTACTTTTTATAACAGCGTCAATGTTCATATCGTCGGTGTCACGGAAGGTCACTTTTTTTACCTTGCGCTGTGCCGAAGAAAGATTGCCTGCCCTTGCAGCACGCATCACTCCCCCTGCCGCAGTTTTAAGGGACTTTACAGAAAGTGCTGACCAGCACATTATGCCCTCGAGGAAAATGCCAAGTGCGGCATTTAGCTTATAGCCCACAAATAGAAGAAGCAATGCCACAGCGGCAACTATAAGAAGCACTATCACTGTCATCATAAGACCTGCCATGCGCTGTGCTTCAGGAGTATTTTTATAGCTGTTTCTGAAAGACTTATCAAGCTTTGCCACAAGTTTTTTTATAAAATACTGAGGATAGACCACTACTTCAGGGTCGCCAAGGAGCATATCCAGCGCAAAGCCAAGCGCAAGCGCCGCCAGTGAATTTATCAACATATATACATATCCTTTCTTCAGGCAATAATTACTTATGATAATTATATCACAACATTTTCTGATTTTCAATACCTTTATGCTCTGATTTTAAGGGATAAGGCACAAAAAAGGGCGGTCAGAGCCGCCCAAATAAAAGTCTTTCAAAAAAATCATAAACTAAGATGCGAACACTTTTTGCCCCTACACTGAATAGATATATCCATAAGCTTTTGTGATAACTGTATTATTTGCATATCTCCGAAAGCTTTTCAAGCATAAGATCCATTTCCTCGTCTGTGCCGATAGTGATTCTCAGGAAGTTATCTATTCTCGGCTTGTTGAAATATCTCACGAAGATACCATTTTCACGGAGGTATGTGAAGATCTCCTTTGCGGAGAGCTTTTCATGTTGTGCAAAAAGAAAATTCGTTTCGCTGTCAAGGACGTTGAAGCCCATTTCACGCATTTTTTCCGCTGTTCTATCCCTTGTTGCCTTGACCTTTTCAACTGTCGCCTTGAAATAATCCTCGTCAGAAAGGCTTGCAACGGCAGTTTCTATGGCTATCTGGTCGAGAGGATAGGAATTGTATGAGTCCTTTACAGCCCGCATATAGCTGATAAGCTCAGCACTTGCAAAAGCCATGCCCACTCTCATGCCTGCAAGGGAACGTGACTTTGAGAAAGTCTGTGTTACAACGAGATTATCGTACTCTTTCACAAGCTCCACGCAGGAATATCTGCCGAAATCCACATATGCCTCGTCGATTATAACAATGCTGTCCTGATTGTTTTCAAGAAGTTCTCTTATAAATTTCTCACCCACACCAAGGCTTGTCGGAGCATTAGGGTTTGGTATAACAACGCCGCCGTTAGGCTCTTTGAAGTCCTCGATATTTATTACAAAATCATCGTCAACGCTCTTAGTCTTGTATGGTATTTTCAGAAGCTCACACCACACAGGATAGAAAGAGTAAGTTATATCAGGATAAAGTATAGGCTTATCAGAGTTGAAAAATGCTCTGAAAGCTGTGGCAAGCACATCATCTGAGCCGTTTCCGCAGAAAACATTCTCGCTTTTAAGCCCAACACGCTCCGCAAGCGCCGCCCTAAGAACAGACGCGTCAGCACTAGGATATTTTCTAAGCTCCGCTATGGTCTTGCCTTCCAATATCGCCTTTACCTTTGGTGACGGCGGATAAGGGTTTTCATTTGCATTGAGCTTTATTATCTTATCGTTTTTAGGCTGTTCCCCTGCAACGTATGGCTCTATATTTATAAGGTTTTTTCTCCAAAGCTTTTCGCCCATTTTACATTATCCTCTCTATATTTTATCATAGTAAAGTATTAATATAAAATATTATAGCACATACCGCTTATGTTGTCAAATAAAAGCCGCCTAGCTTTCAAAGTAAGCCTGTATAGACTGCAAAACGCCGTCATAGTAATATGCGTTCACGCTCATGGAATCGCTCTTCCAATCAAGAAACTGATCTTTGCCGTTTCTGTCGCTGACCTCAGGTGTGCCGAGAATCGCAGCCATCTCCTCAGGAGTTGAATTTTTTGTTATACCGAATATTGAGCAGTCGCTTTCGGTGGTGAAACTCATTCTTATCTTATGGAGGGTATGATCGCTGTTGAGCCAGAAGTCGAAGATGATGATATTATCCACAGTCGAGCTTGTTTTTCCGTAGCAAAGAGCAGACTCGTATTCATCGTCAGGGGTATCCACCATTTCTGCTCTTACATCATCAATAAGCTCATTGCCTGTGAAAACGTGGTCTATGCCCTTATAGCTTACGCTTATATCCTTAGGCAGAACAGCGTCTGAAGTAAGGTCAAGTGCCTTGAGGTCATCATATACCTTTACTCTGTTCTCATCAGTGTTTACAGTGCTCTCGCCCGGTGTTGTTATGCCTGTATACTCAGATGTGAAAACCGCCTCTCCGTCTTTTTCGTGTATTTCTTCCTGCGGATAGTTTTTGCTGTAGTATGTGAAATCGGAAGCCGAGAAGTAATCAAGCACTACGTCATACTCTTCGTAATTACTATATGTTTCCACCACGCCGAGTGAAATTGTATAGTCAACGTTCTCCCAATACATTGTATAGCATTTATAATCGTCCATGCCGTCATATTCGCTGTCCATATAAATGCTTGTAGGGCAGCCCATTTTGTCGATTATTTTATCAAGATCTTCTTTATTGCTGTAGCAGCCGTAGCTTTCATACTCCCAGTCGGAGGTATCCACAGCCTCTTCTAAAGGTATGGTAATGCTCCAGCTGTTTTCCTTGAGAATGTCAGCCACACTTGCGTCACGGTCAAATGGGTTTGCACCGGTAAGGTCGTAGTTTGTTTGGCTCTCATCTGATGAAACGAAGGTTATCTCAACGTCACTGTTTTCACCTATCATTTTATCAATGCTCATAATATCACTAGATCTGCCAATATCGTCGCCGTACATTTTCATATTGGCATTGCCGCCGTCTATGGCACTAAGGTCAACAGGCACTGATATTTTGTTGCCGAAAATATCCTGCGGCAAAGTATCTGACGGCGTACCACCATTAAATCCGTCTATCCAATATAGATTGCCGTCTTTGTTATCGTTAGCGGTATCAGACAGGGTCTTATCGCCCTTTGAAGCTGTGCTGTCATTTTGTGAAGAAGCAACAACAATATCATTATTATCATCGTCATCACTATTATTTGAACTAAGCATTACCGCCGCTGTGATACCTCCGCCCACAACTGCCACGGCACAAACGCCTGCTATTACTTTTGCTTTTACTGTTGAAAACATTCCTTTTCCTCCCGATATAGTTTTTGTTGATGTTACGCTATCGGGAACTGCATTAGCGGCTGAGGCTGAGCCTGTGAAAACGGTAAGTTTCGGAAGAACGGTGTTTGAAGCCTCTTTATTAAGAAGCTTTGAAAGAATAAATACAGGCACGACAGCATGAAGTCTGTCGTTGTTGTTTTCCTCGTATATAAGCACCGCCTCCTTTATCTTTTTTCTTGCGGCACTAAGACGGGAAGTTACTGTACCTGTGGTGCAGTTCATTACCTCTGCTATCTCAGGCACTGTGAGCATATCAAAATAATACAGTATCACCGAACGCCTTTGCTCCTCTGTGAGAACAGTGTCGATAATATCCATTATTATCTTTCTTTTAGCGTCATTGCTCACATATTCCTCCGGGATAAGCCCTTCGTCAGGGATCTCCTCTATTATCTCCTCTGAGTTGTCCTCAGGGGCGGAATTGTTTCTAAAGTGCATTTTGCAGAGATTTATCCCTATCCTGTTTACCCATGCTGGAAAATTCTCAGGCTGTGCAAGAGTGCCAAGCTTTTGAAGGGCTGTAAGATAAGTTTCCTGAGTGATATCCTCTGCAAGCTGTGGGTCGCCAAGAAGCTTCAGGCAGCTAAAATACACTGTTCTGCCCGTTTCTTCATAAAGCGCACCGAACGCCGCCTTGTTTCCCTGTGCCGCCTGCAATACAAGCTTTTTGATATCATCTTTTTCCATGTTTTTGACCTGCTCTTTCTTTCCGAATTGCCGTTTTCTCGTCCGCTGTTTTATCAGTCCCGACATTAGTTAGATGCAAAACGCAGACGATTTGTTGAGCAAATTCAAAATCTTCATATATAATTTACTTATGGTTAATATTTGTTATTATAATATTACAGAAATAATTATATCACATAACAAAATGCCTGTCAACGAGCAAAAAAATATCCCCCACAGATGTGAGGGATAGGTTTTTTTAGAACATACCTGCAAGATACATTCTGCTTTCATAAAGCTTTTTTGAATTTGTATCGAAGGCAAAATGATATCTGTAGAGAGGTGTAAGCCCTGCGGCATTTTTCTCACCTGCAACATATGCAACGAAAACATCAGGGTCAGTGTCGCTGTTCACACAGTATGTTCCGCTCATTGACATATCGCCCTGTGAGTAAACATAGGAAAGATAGTTTCCTGAAATGCTGTTCTCGCCCTTTGAGATGCCCTGAGAAGCAAGCATATCCTGCACTGATTGTGCTGAATAATCATCTATGTTGTCATATATCTCATCAAGTTTCTTTGTGCTTGTGACATCATAGCAAAGCCTTGTTGGCATAGCGGTCGGTATCCAAGCAGGGGTGTAAATATCGTTTGACATAGGCGTTTCCTCTGCCCATACCACATAGCTGTCTGCAAGAGATACCTGTCCGTCAGGGTTTGTTAGATTTGCAACATAGACCGTTATCTCATCTCCCTGCGGCTCGACCTTTGGGATAAGGGTCATGTAATAGCTATCCCACCATTCACCGCCGAAATAGTTGTCAGCACCTACACGATAATTGAGCATTTCGCCCTTTTTATCCTCATAGTGACCTCCATCGCAGTATACAAAGCTATACTCGTCAGCATATTTTGCATAGAAATCAGACGTCTTTATATATCCGCCCACCTGCATGATGTCACCGTTGAGCTGAACAAGACCTGACGAAAGATCAGCATTTTTTATCTCGTCAGACACAGTGTAAACAGCCATTTCAAGCTCGCTGTTTGAATTTGTACCGCTTGCATCATCGTCAGTAACATTATCTTCATTATCAGCATTTTCATCAAGTTCGTTTAGGTTGTCCTCTATCTCCTGCTCGTTCACTTCCCCCTGTGCGTCTGTCTGAACGGCTGTGTTTGGCTTATCAGCATCTGCTGTCTTATCTCTGTTTGCAAGCACCACCGCTGTGATACCTCCGCCAACTACTGCCACTGCGACCACACCTGCTATTACTTTTGCTTTTACTGTTGAAAACATACCTTTTCCTCCCGATTTACTCATTGTAGTATTTTTATCGGGAACAACTTCCGTGGCTGACGCCTTGCTGAAAACGGATAATTCAGGCAGCTTCAAATGCTGACATTCCTGCATAAATATCTTTGACAGAACAGGTATAGGCATAACAGCATGAAGCCTGTCATTGTTTTTCTTTTCGTAAATAAGCACCGCCTCCCTTATCTTCTTTCTTGCAGCGCTAAGACGGGAAGTGACAGTGCCAACAGAACATTCCATTATCTCTGATATCTCAGCCACGCTCATCATATCAAAATAGTAAAGTATTATTGTCTGACGCTGTTCGTCAGTGAGAGCGATGTCGATAATGTTCATTATTATCCTGCGTTTTTCTTCGCTGTCGGCATAATCGTCAGGGATAAGCTCGCTGTCGGGCGTATCGTCGATTATCTTTTCCGACTCATCCTCCGCAGTGCGGGGATTTTTCCTGAAATACATTTTGCAGTTGTTTATGGCAATGCGGTTTACCCATGCTGAGAAATTCTCAGGCTCTTTAAGGCTGTCAAGCTTTTCAAGAGCTTTCATGAAAGTGTCCTGAGTTATATCCTCTGCCTGCTGAGCATTTCCAATAAGCTTCAGGCAGTTGAAATATACGCTCCTGCCCGTTTCTTCGTAAAGCTCGCCGAAAGCTGCTCTGTCACCCTGTCCTGCCTGCAAAACAAGACGTCTTATCTTTTCCTTTTCCATTTTTTCTACCAAGCTTTCTTTTTATTATCGAACAAAAATATCCGTTTTCAGCACTCGGTTATTGTTCCGACATCACTTAGATGTTTGCTGAAAACGGAATATTGAGCAAATATAAAACTTAATATATTGTTTACAAAATATTAATCAACATATTCTCTGACTCTGAGATGTATACCCACGCTGTCAGCAACCGCTTGAGATTTTTTTATCTCCTCTTCGCCGATTATATCAACCACAGTGAGCATTACCTCAGGCACGAACTCTTTCACTCTTTTTGCAAAAGAGAGCATTTCTTCAAAGCAGTTCACGCCCTTGAATGACGGTCTTGTTATCTCGTCATAAGCCTTTGCGTCAGAAGCGTTAAGGCTTATTGAGATTATATCAACAAGTCCCTTGAACTCAGCAGGAGTTTCACGCTTGTTGATAAGGTCGCTAAGACCATTTGTGTTGATCCTTATAGGTGTCTTTGTAACAGACTTTATATACTTTGCAGTTTCTTTGAGTATTTCAAGCTCACAGGTAGGCTCACCATAGCCGCAGAAAATAATTTCCTTGTAGCTGTCAAGGTCACGCTTTTTGATGTTGTCTATTACCTCTTCGGCAGTAGGCTGATGTTCAAGCCACAGTGGGTCAGAGCCATAAGCACCGTCGCCGTTGTGACGAATACAGAATGTGCAGTTGCATGGACACTTGTTTGTGATGTTGAGATAAAGCTTATCGCCTATCTCATAAGAAATATTCATAGCTTTTATCATTATAATTACCTCTTTTTTGTAATATATCAAAGTATCAGAGCAGACAGGCGACCAAAGGTCGCCCCTACAGAGAAATCATCGCCGCAGGCGATACCTTAATTCCTCATTCCTCACTAATATCTATTCTCTTATCTGTCCGTTGCCTGAGATAAGATACTTTGTGGTGGTCATTTCTCTAAGACCCATAGGACCTCTTGCGTGAAGTTTCTGTGTGGAAATGCCTATCTCAGCACCAAGACCGAACATTCCGCCGTCTGTAAATCTTGTTGAGCAGTTTACATATACTGCCGCTGAGTCAACACGCTTTTGAAATTCCTGTGCCGCAAAAAGGCTTTCCGTAACGATACACTCAGAATGTCCTGTGGAAAATCTGTCGATATGTTCAAGGGCTTCCGCCATGTCGTCAACGACCTTGATAGAGATTATATAGTCAAGAAACTCTGTTGCATAATCGTCATCATCAGCAGGAGTAACGTTTTCAGGACCAAGTATCTGCCTTGTAAGCTCACAGCCTCTTATCTCAACGTGGTGCTTGTCAAGTCTTTCTTTAAGCTTCGGGAGAAAATCCTCTGCGATATCCCTGTGAACAAGACAGCTTTCAACTGCGTTGCATACAGACGGACGTGAGGTCTTGCCGTTATCAACAATGTTCACAGCCATTTTTATATCCGCACTTGCGTCAACATAAACGTGACAGTTTCCTGTGCCGGTCTCGATAACAGGCACAGTGGCAGACTGTACAACAGCCTTTATAAGCTGTGCGCCTCCCCTTGGGATAAGGACATCAATATAATCATTAGCTTTCATCATATCAAGAGCGATGCCTCTGTCAGTATCCTCCACAAGCTGAATGATATCAGGACTGAAGCCTGCCCTTTCGACAGCCTTTCTCATTAGGTCGGCAAGCATTTTGTTTGAGTTTATTGCTTCCTTTCCGCCCCTGAGTATAACAGCGTTTCCACTTTTAAGGCAAAGTATAGCGCCGTCTACAGTAACGTTAGGTCTTGCCTCGAAAATAATTCCGATAACGCCCATTGGCACTCTTACCTTTTCGATCTTCATGCCATTTGGTCTTGTTGAGCCTGAAACTACCTCGCCCACAGGGTCGTCAAGCTGTGCAAGCTCCTCGCAAGCCTTTGCCATGCCCTCTATACGGCTGTCATTGAGTGCAAGTCTGTCAAGCATTGCCTCAGACATTTTCCTCATTCTGCCGTTTTCAAGGTCCACCTTGTTTGCTTCGATAATATCGTCCTTGCAAACTCTCAGGATATGTGCGATTTCAAGAAGTGCGTCATTTTTCTGTGTTGTTGAAGCGAAGGCGATATCCTTTTTGCAAGCTTTTGCTTTCTGTCCCAAAATATCGATATAACTCATTTTTACTATACCTCCCCGTTAGCTGTAAAAAGTGTTCCTATAGGTTTATTTTCAAATACCTTATACAAATGTCTTGGATCACGTCCGTTCATGATGATAAGATCTATTCCGCCATTTTTGCATATCTCAGCGGCTTTTATCTTTGTCGCCATTCCGCCTGTACCAAGTGAAGAACCTGCACCCCCTGCAATAGCCTTTATCTCCTCCGTTATCTCAGGCACAACAGGGATAAGCTCAGCGTCATCATACTTATGAGGATCTTTGTCAAAAAGTCCCTCGATATCAGACATTATTATAAGAAGGTCTGCATTAGCAAGCACCGCAACATTTGCCGCAAGAGAATCGTTCTCGCCCATTTCAAGCTCCAGCTCATCAATAGACACCGTATCGTTCTCGTTCACAATAGGGATAGAACCAAGCTCTATAATGCGGTTAAGGGCGTTCTGCACATTTATGCGTCTGTCCTCAAGAAGAATATACTTTGTAAGCAGAAGCTGAGCCACATTAAGACTGTATTCAGAGAAAAGATTATCGTAAAGATACATAAGCTCACACTGACCCACCGCCGCACAAGCCTGTCTTGTGGGAGTGTCCTTGGGTCTTTCCTTTATGCCCAGCTTTGCTCTGCCAAGACCCACCGCACCGCTTGATACAAGGATTATCTCATGTCCTGCATTTTGCAGATCGGCAAGAGTTTTAACGAGCTGTTCCACACGGCGTATGTTCAAAAGCCCTGTGCTGTGAGTAAGAGTAGAAGTTCCTACCTTTACCACAACTCTTTTCTTTTTTGTCATATCTATCATTTTCATCATGTCCTTATTGTTATTTTCCGTTGACAACGTTCTGCGGCGTACCCTCTATCCACATTTTCAAGTTCTGCGCAACAGTTTCAAGAAGCCTTTCTCTCGTCTGCTTTGGCGCCCACGCTATATGTGGGGTAACAGTGCAGTTTTTCACGTTTCTGAGCGGGCAGTTCTCACTCATTGGCTCGTTTGTGAGAACATCAATTCCTGCCCCTGCAATGACTTCATTTCCAAGAGCCTGTGCAAGAGCCTTTTCGTCCACAAGACCGCCTCTTGCAGTGTTGACGAAAAATGCTGACTTTTTCATCATGCCAAGGCTTTCGGCATTTATCATTTTCTCATTATCCTTTGTAAGAGGACAATGGAGCGTCACTATATCAGAGGTCTTTAGAAGTTCTTCAAGGCTTACCGCAGGCGTGCCGTCAGTTATTTTCTGAGGTGAGCGTGTAAAGGTGATGACCTTCATGCCGAACGCTCTTGCTATCTCAGCAACTTTCTTTCCTATGTCGCCATAGCCTACTATACCAATGGTTTTTCCTGCAAGCTCATAGGTAGGGATACCAAAATATGAAAACAGCTTATAATTCACCCAGCCACCCTCGTCAACTTTCTCGGCATATTCTCTTATCTTGCTGAAATAGTTGAGGATAAGTGCAAAAGTATGCTGAGCAACTGCGTTTGTAGAATATGCAGGCACATTGCAGACCACTGCGTCATGCCTGTCTGCGGCGGAGAGGTCAACATTATTATATCCCGTTGCAAAAAGACCGACGTATTTCAGGTTTTTGCACTTTGAGAATACCTCCTCTGTTATAAGGCACTTGTTACATATAACGGCGTCAGCGTCGCCTATCTTTTCTGCGACCTGTTCATTTGGTGTAAAACCATAAACAATGCTTTCACCAAGGACTGTTATTTCCTCCAGCGACACATCGTTTCTTGAAACTGTTTCAGAGTCAAGTATAACTATTTTCATTCTTCATCTTCCTTTTGAGCAGTTTCCGACTTTTCCTCGGCATTCTCCAAAGCCTTTTGCTTTTTAGCAAACCTATGGGAAATAAAAGCTGTTGCCGCAAGAAGCGCTACCTCTGCACCGAAAAGCATACCGATAACAAAGCTTTTTGTGGTAAACTGAGTAACTATAGTAAGGTCGATAGCTATCATTAATGTAAGATAATGATAAGAACCTTTCCTTATGAACTGAGTTATATATAAAAGCGTAGCGATAACGCAGAATATCATATGCACCTTGAAAGGCAAGGGGGCATAAACGTTCTGCAAGGTCGCAGTTTCCGCCGCCAGTGTTTCTATCACACTATCATCTCCTAAAGCATTTTTTTATCATACTAAGATATTATACCACAGTTTTACGTCATTTGCAATAGATTTGAGCCTTTATAACGGCTTTATAAAACAAAAAGACAGAAGTATTTTTTCAAATACCTCCGCCTTTTTCGGGAAAAATTCGTCGTAATCTTTAATTTATACTATTTTAAGATAAATTACTTGTTAGCGAAATATCTGTCAAGCAGACCCTTGAAGCCGCATCCATGTCTTGCTTCGTCCTTAGCCATTTCATGAACAGTGTCATGGATAGCGTCATAGCCAAGCTCCTTTGCTCTCTTAGCAAGCTTCATCTTGCCCTCACAAGCACCATTCTCAGCCATATATCTCATCTCGAGATTTTTCTTTGTAGAAGGTGTTACTACCTCGCCCAGAAGCTCTGCGAACTTAGCAGCATGCTCAGCCTCTTCATAAGCAGCCTTCTCATAGTACATACCTACCTCAGGATAGCCTTCTCTGTAAGCAACCCTTGCCATTGCAAGATACATACCTACCTCAGAGCACTCGCCGTTGAAGTTCTCTCTAAGACCTGCAACAACTTCCTCATCAAGACCCTCTGCAACGCCTACCTTATGCTCGTCAGCCCATGTGATAGCTGTTTCTTCTACTTTATTGAACTTTTCTGCTGGTGCATGGCAGATAGGACACTCCTTTGGAGCAGCCTCGCCCTCATAAACGTAACCGCATACTGAACATACAAACTTTGACATAATTTTTGTCCTCCTTATTTGAATATCATTTTTTACTTTTCCACAGACCAGCGTTTTCGCTTTATCTGCGTTATTCTTTGCAGCTTTTCCCTTGCTGTGATTAAAGTATACCACATTAGTGTACATTTGTCAATAGGTTAGTTTTGTCTAACAATATAAAAATATTGCAAAATTTTATGGCAATTTTTTATGCAATTTGACGTAGACTATACTAACCAATAATACGTCTTGAAAAAAACTTAAAGCTGTGCTATAATGAAGATCAATATATGACAAAAAAGGAGTTTTTTTAAAATGAATAAGGAAAAAGCAGCGGCAGCAAAGGCTCTTTTCATGGAGGGCTACAACTGTTCACAGGCGGTAGTAGGCGCATGGGCTGAGGATATCGGCCTTGACAGCGAAACTGCATACAAGATAGCTTCGGGCTTTGGCGGCGGAATAGGCAGAATGAGAGAGGTCTGCGGAGCATTTACAGGTGCAGTCATGGTGCTTGGATTGAAATTTGGCAACACCATAGGCAGTGACAGGGCGGCAAAGGGCAAGGATTATGAGCGTGTTCAGCTTTTTGCAAAGCGTTTCAAGGAAGAGCTTGGCTCTGACACTATCATCTGCCGTGAGCTTCTCGGTCTGAGCGGACCTAGTGACCCTGACCCTGCAAAGCGCACAAAAGAATACTATCAGAAGCGTCCATGTCCTGAAACTGTAGCAATTGCAAGTGGTCTTTTGGGAGAATTTATGGAGTAATATTTTTTGCAAAACAACGCAAAAAAGAGCAGAGAAACGAGATCTCTGCTCTTTTTTTGTATATAAATTCTATTAGATACCTGCGGAATAGTTTGGAGCTTCCTTTGTGATATAAATATCGTGTGGGTGTGACTCCTTAAGACCTGCGCCTGTTATCCTGATGAACTTAGCCTTTTCGCCAAGCTCTGCAATAGTATGACAACCGCAATAGCCCATACCTGAACGGATACCGCCAACAAGCTGGAAGATAGTATCTGAAACTGGACCCTTATAAGCCACACGACCCTCAACGCCCTCTGGAACGAGCTTCTTTGAGTTTGTCTGGAAATATCTGTCCTTTGAGCCTTTATTCATAGCGGCAAGAGAACCCATGCCTCTGTATACCTTGAACTGTCTGCCCTGATAGATCTCAGTTTCGCCTGGAGCTTCGTCACAGCCTGCGAGGAGTGAACCAAGCATTACAACGTTTGCACCGGCAGCAAGAGCCTTAACGATATCGCCTGAATACTTGATACCGCCGTCAGCAATAACAGGAATGCCATACTCAGCAGCAGCGCAAGCAGCGTCATAAACTGCAGTGACCTGAGGAACACCTATACCAGCGACTACACGGGTAGTACAGATAGAACCAGGGCCGATACCGACCTTTATAGCGTCAGCACCTGCTTCGCAGAGCGCTCTGGCGGCTTCAGCAGTAGCGATATTACCTGCAATAACCGGTGTATCAGGGAAAGCGGCCTTAACTTTTTTAAGACAATTTATAACGTTCATAGAATGGCCGTGAGCAGAGTCAAGAACGAGGACGTCTACCTGAGCTTCAACGAGAGCGGCAACTCTTTCGAGAATATCGTTAGTCATGCCGATAGTAGCACCGCAAAGAAGTCTGCCCTTTTTATCTCTTGCGGAATTTGGATACTGAACAGCCTTTTCAATATCCTTGATAGTGATAAGACCCTTGAGAATACCGTTTGCGTCAACAAGAGGAAGCTTCTCAATCTTATGCTTCATAAGTATCTTCTGAGCGCCTTCAAGATCCGTATCAACAGGAGCAGTAACGAGGTTTTCCTTAGTCATAACGTCACCGATCTTGATATTTTCAAAATCAGTGATAAATCTAAGATCTCTGTTAGTGAGGATACCCTCGAGCTTGCCATCCTTATCGACTATAGGCACGCCGGAGATCTTATACTTGCCCATGAGCTTATCAGCTTCAGCAACAGTTTTATCGGCTGTAAGAGAGAAAGGATTAACGATAACGCCGTTTTCAGAACGCTTTACCTTATCCACCTCTTCTGCCTGCTGAGCGATAGTCATATTCTTATGGATAATACCGATACCGCCCTCTCTTGCGATAGCGATAGCCATTTTTGACTCTGTGACTGTATCCATAGCAGATGTCATTATAGGTGTATTGAGGACTATATCCTTAGTAAGGTGTGTATGGATATCCACCATATCAGGTGTACAATCCGACTCGCCTGGGATAAGGAGAACGTCATCAAAGGTAAGACCCTCTTTACCAAACTTATTGTTTACATTAGTATCCAGCATAAATTAACCTCCCGCAAACATTTTGAATTCTTAATTTATTATTCTTATAATCATACAACATTTAATTAAACTTGTCAACATCATTATTGAGAACTTTTTTTTAATTTAGTCTTTGCTAATCGGAGTTACGTTGTTTTAGCCAAGGTTTGCAGTGCCGCAAAATCGCTGCGCTCTTTGCGGATTTTACTTTGTATAAAGATATAGTATAAGCGGTGCAGTTTTGTGCTTCGATATTAGCTTTGTATCAGATTGCAACTCTGCAATTTGTCTTTTTCTCTCTGCACCGCTTAGTAGGCTTGCGCCTATTGAGGCTCTGCCTCAAACTCCGACAGGGCTTTGCCCTGTACCCACAATGGGTTTCACCCCTTGACCCTGACCAGGGGCGTGCCCCTGGACCTTTTGCTCGCTTCGCTCGGTGCTTTATTTTACTTTATACTTGTAATTTGTTAGGTTGGCTTTGCCAATTCCTCACTCCTCACTTTGACCGTTTTTCATCACTTTCACTCTCGCAAACACCACTGACAGCACTGTTGACACAAGCCAACCTATCGGCCATGACAGCCATATTCCCGTTGAGCCATATGGTCTTGCCAACACGAACGCAAGCACTACTCTGAGTATCAAGTCCGTAAAAGTTGATATCATAAAATACTGCATTGCACCTTTACCACGGAGTGCTCCGTCTGACATTATTTTTATGCCCACAAACACATAGAAAGGCGATATTATTCTCAAAAATGTTGTGCCTATCTCAACGGCTTTTGTTCCGCCGTCGTCAAGAAACAGATTTATCATAGTTTTTGGCATACAGAAAAAGCAGAGTATAAAAGGCACTGCCACGATAGCCGAGATAACAAGTCCTGCTTTATATCCGCTTTTTATCCTATCGTTCCTGCCTGCACCATAATTCTGTGCAACAAAGCTTGAAAGCCCGTTTGAAAGCGTTGTAAAACTTGTTATAGCAAAGGTATTTAGCTTTATTGCAGAAGAATATCCTGCGATACAAGACGAGCCGAAGCTGTTTACAAGATACTGCACAAAGATATTTCCCACTGAGATAAAACTCTGCTGTAAAATACTAGGTATAGAATAAAGGGTTATCTTTTTAAGTATTTTTCCTGAAAACAGCGGTGGTTTATCCTCTGTTTTAATTTCTGCGGTTTTCTTCACCAAAATAAGCAGTGAGAACACGCAAGCCACTCCCTGAGCGATAAAAGTAGCCCATGCAACGCCTGCCACACCCCATTTAAAGAACTTCACGAACACATAGTCGAGAACAACGTTTCCAACTGATGAGCCGATAAGGAGATACAATGGTGTTTTCGAGTCGCCCATTGCGTTATAAATACCTGTACCCACGTTATAAAGAAACAGGAAGATAAGACCTGCGATATAGATCTTCAGATAAAGCTCACCGTCACGGAAGATGTTATCGGGCGTGTTTATCATTCTCATAAGAGGAGTAGAGAACGCAAGTCCAAAAACTGTAAGCACTGTTGCAAGTATCGTACATGAAATTATAGTAGTAGTTGACGCAGTTTTTACCTTTGAGAACTCTTTTCCACCAAAAAATTGAGATATTACCACACAACAGCCAACATTGCTTCCCACTGCAAACGCCATAAATATCATTGTTATAGGATAAGACGCACCAACTGCCGCAAGAGCGTCTTCGCCTGCGAATTTTCCTGCTATGATACTGTCGAAAATGGAATACATCTGCTGAAATATTACGCTCACGAACATAGGCAGGGAAAATTTCCACAGCACTGTCCACGGTTTTCCCACCGTCAGGTCTGTCATAAAAACATCTCCATAATATAATAGTTACCATTTCATTATATCATAAAAAAACAACCTTTTTCAACGTCATTTCGCACAGACACTTTTGATATTTCTGAAGGTTTTTTTAGCATTTTACGCTATTTGCGATTTATTAATAAAATTTTCTAAATATTATTAGCTTACCCTCTTGCTGAAATTATCTGTAAAGAATAAAGTCACAATGTTTTTTATTGACAAAAAAGTGCGGATATTTTATACTTGTATAAGAGGTGATAAAATGAGCAGTCAAGCAGACCACGGCGGTCACAGAGAGAGAATGAGGAAGCGTTTCAAAGAATCGGGAAATTTCAAAGGCTTTTCCGAGCATGAGATACTTGAAATGCTTTTATTTTACATTGTGCCGAGAAAGAACACCAATGATATTGCGCACGAGCTTATAAAAAAGTTTGGAAGCTTAAACAGCGTTCTTAACGCTTCTGTGGAGGAGCTTTCTTCGGTAAAGGACATGGGCGAAAGCTCTGCAAACTCACTTTTATTTTTCAGAGAGCTTATAAACTACTGCTCCACTGTCACAGACAGCAGGATAGACATTAGAAACATATCTGCGGCGCTGAGTTTTGTAAACAACTGTTTCAGAAACGAAAAGCAGGAGAAGTTCAAGGTAATTTGTATCGACTCTGGCTTTCACATAAAGAGCGTAACAGACATATCCGCAGGCGGTGCGAGATTTACCCCTGTTGATTTTCGTGAGCTTACAAAAGCCGTTCTCAACAGCGGCACTGATATTGTTATCCTTGCCCACAATCACCCTGACTCACCCAACACCCCCTCTCAGGAGGACGTTACTCTCACCCGTGAGGTCATGAGATATATGAGATGTTTAGGTGTGACAGTTCTTGACCATTATATAACAGGCAATAACGGAACTATCTCCATGCGAAACTGCGGACTCATCCATGATATGGAGTGTTAAAAATAGAATATCACAAAAAAAAATGGACGATATGTTTATCATACCGTCCATAAAATTTTATCTTCTTGAAGCCTTTTTCTTTGCGCTGCCTGTTTTTGAACCTGAATGTGACTTCTTTGCCTGATGTTTTTTCCAATGTACCCACAGTGTAGGTGCGATACAGTTAGAAGAATAAACACCTGATATCATACCGATGATAAGTGGGAAAGCAAAGCTCAGGATAGATGTTACTCCGCAGATTATGCAGACGATACAAACTGTAGCCATAGCAAGAACTGTTGTAACAGTTGTATGGATAGAACGTCCCATTGTCTGTGTAATGGAGAGGTTTACAAGATCCTCAAGCTCCATTTTGTTGCCAAGAAGATTTTCATTCTCTCTGATTCTGTCGTAAATGATGATAGTTGCGTTGATAGAATATCCAAGGATAGTCAGCAGAACTGCCATAAAGTTTGCGTTGATGTCAAATCTGCATATTACAAAGCAACCGTATACCATGCACATATCGTGTGCAAGGGCAACTACTGAGAACACACCTGCTGAGATACCGCCTATCTTTTTAAATCTGAATCCGATATAAATGATAGTGATGACCATTGCCAGTGCGCAAGCAGCAAGGCACTTGAAGAAGAAGTTCATACCGCTTGAAGCTGCAACGTCGTTTGACTCATAAACTTCTATGTTATTATCAGGAAAGTCCTTTTCAAGGGCTGTTTTCAGGGTGTTCTGCTTATCATCGCTTATACCCTTTGTTGATGAGAATTTTATCTCTACTGTCTTTCCTGCGTTTCCTGTGTTTTCGCCAAGAGTTACTGTACATTTATCTCCGATACTGTCAGAAACGGTATTTGAAACGTCAGAAGTCTTTATATCGCCCTCATATGTATAAGTCAAAACTGTACCGCCTTTGAACTCGATAGCCACGTTAAGACCTATAACGAATGTAAGAATGATAAAAATTGCGATAAGTGCGCATGATATGGAATAAAATAACTTGCTGTGACCCACAACATTCAGGGTCTTTTTTTCTTTACTCATTTATTTCAGCACCTCCGTAAAGCTTGCGTTTCTTAAAGCACTTGAACTTTGAGAGGGACGAAAGCATAAGTCTTGAACAGAAGATACCGAATACAAAGTTCAGGAGAATACCTACAAGGAGAGTATATCCAAGTGAATAGATAGTACCTGCTGTGCTTGCGCCGAATACTGAGAATACAGGACTGAGAAGTGTTCCGAAAACGCTGTCTGTAGGTCCGAAGGCACCCATAAGGATTATTGCAACGAATACTACTGTGATGTTTCCGTCGAATACTGCGCTCCATGCTCTCTTATAGCCAAGCTCGATAGCTCCGTTAAGGGTCTTGCCGTTGTTAAGCTCTTCCTTTATTCTCTCGGCTGTGATAACGTTAGCGTCAACGCCCATACCGATAGAAAGGATAATACCTGCGATACCAGGGATAGTCAGCGTAAAGCTGTCGATATTTCCAAAGAAGCCTGTGATACAGGCGATAGAACCTATTACCTGACCTATAAGTGCGATAGACGCAACAAAGCCCGGCAGCTTATAGATTACGATGATATATGCAGCAATAACGATAAATGCGATAATTCCTGCAAGCACCATTGCGTTCTTTGCACCCTCACCAAGTGTAGGTGAAATGATGTTTGTGCTTGTTGTTTTAAGGTCGAATGGGATAGAACCTGCATTTATCTTATCTGAAAGAGCTTTTGCAGAATCATATGTGAATTTGCCCTCGATAACGCACTCACCGTCAGTGATAGCTGAATTTACGCTTGGGGCAGAAATGCACTTATCGTCCATCCAGATAGAGATAAAGCCTTTTCCGGCAAGCTCAGTTGTAGCGTCAGCAAAAGCTTTTTTACCGCTGTTATTGAGTGTCAGGCTTACTACATACTTGATATTTCCTGTAGTTTCGTCCTGAGTTTGTCTTACCTCAGCCTTTTTAACGTCATTTCCTGTAAGCACCTGCTCGCCTTTTTCTTCTTTACCCTTTCTGAATACAAGCTTTGCAGTTTCGCCAAGCTCAGAAACGGCAGCCTCAGGGTCAAAGCTTTCTTCGTTAGCCTGCCATGGGAATGAAACCATTACCTTATTTTTCTTATAGTCTACATAGACCTCGCTGTCTGTGATATTAAGGCTTACAAGTCTTTGCTCGATAACAGCCTTTGCAGCGTCCATTTCTTCCTTTGTGGCGTCGTAATTATCGGCAGGTTCAAACGTAGCATTTACGCCACCCTGAATATCGATACCCCAGCGGATATCTTCAACGCCCTTGATATAGCTTGTTTTTATATCTCCGTACTGAGTATGTATTCCTGCATAAGTAAGATATCCAAATGCAATTATACACAAAAGCACGATAAAAAACACGGGTTTTTTAACTTTTCGCACCTTTAATCCTCCTGATAAATTTATTAAGCCCAGAGGCTTTTCTGCCGTCAGGGCACAATACGCCCATAACGAACACATTCACCTTATAATTATAAAACGTTTGATACAAAATGTCAATAGTTTTTATGAAATTCGCACTGTTACTTATATCATGATAGTATTTTATCTATGAAATAATTTCTCTCAAAACCTGTTTCAAAAGCCTGTTTTAAAGGGGCTTTGTCTTGACAAAATCTCCTTTTAGTGATATTATTAAAAGGATAAATATTGCGACGTAAGGAATTTTTTTTGCGTCAGCTAAAAGGAGTATGTAAAATGATAGATATTAAGCTTATCCGTACAAATCCTGAGCTTGTCAAGGAAAACATCAAAAAGAAGTTTCAGGACGAAAAGCTCGTTCTTGTTGACGAGGTAGCTCAGTTTGACGAGGAATACAGAGCAGCTAAGACAAAAGCTGACGAGCTGAGAAATAAAAGAAAGGTAATGAGCAAGCAGATAGGCGGTCTTATGGCTAAGGGTCAGAAGGACGAAGCTGAGAAAGTAAAGGCTGAGGTTTCCGCTATCGGTGCTGAGCTTGACACTATGGCTGAAAAGGAAAAAGAGCTTGAGGGCAAGATCCGTGAGAGAATGCTCGTTATCCCTAACATAATCGACCCAAGCGTTCCTATAGGCAAGGACGACAGCGAGAACGTAGAGATTGAAAAATTCGGAGAGCCTGTTGTTCCTGATTATGAGATCCCATATCACGTTGACATTATGGAAAGCTTTAACGGCATTGATCTTGACAGTGCAAGAAGAACATCAGGAAACGGCTTCTATTATCTTATGGGCGACATTGCAAGACTTCATTCTGCAATTCTTTCATATGCCAGAGATTTCATGATAGACAGAGGTTTCACATATTTCATTCCTCCTTACATGATACGTTCAGACGTTGTTACAGGCGTTATGAGCTTTTCTGAAATGGAAGGCATGATGTACAAGATAGAGGGAGAAGATCTTTATCTCATCGGTACTTCTGAGCATTCAATGATAGGTAGATTTATCGACACTATCATTCCAGAGGGTGAGCTTCCAAAAACTCTCACAAGCTATTCACCATGCTTCAGAAAAGAAGTTGGCGCACACGGCATCGAGGAGAGAGGCGTTTACAGAATACACCAGTTTGAAAAGCAGGAAATGATAGTTGTCTGCAAGCCTGAAGATAGCATGGCATGGTATGACAAGCTGTGGCAGAATTCTGTTGATTTCTTCCGTTCACTCGATATTCCTGTAAGAACACTTGAGTGCTGCTCAGGCGACCTTGCAGACCTTAAGGTAAAGAGCTGTGACGTTGAGGCATGGAGCCCAAGACAGAAGAAGTATTTTGAAGTTGGTTCATGCTCAAATCTTGGCGATGCACAGGCAAGACGTCTTGGCATAAGAATAAAAGCAGAGGACGGCACAAAGTATTTTGCTCACACTCTTAACAACACAGTTGTTGCACCTCCAAGAATGCTTATCGCATTCCTCGAGAACAATCTCAATGCTGACGGAACAGTTAATATCCCTGAGCCACTGAGAATGTACATGGGTGGCAAGGACAAGATAACAAAGTAATTTTGATATGCAAAAAGGTGAACGGTCATGTGCCGCTCACCTTTTTTTGTTGTCTGAAAAATCATATAGATACAAAAAACGGACGGTTTTTAGCCGTCCGTTAATTTTTTAGTCAATGCAGGTGCGAACAGTGTTCGCCCGTTTATTTTGTCTTTACTTGATTTTTATATTATTCTTCCGTGTTTTCAGAATCCTCATTCTCAACGCTTTCGGTATTATCTTCAATGACCTCAGCATTTTCCTCAGCCTGAGCCTCTGCTATCTCCTCGGCAGTAGCCTTTTCCACCTCAGCCGTTTCAACATCATCGTCATGCTCAGTTCTTGTGAATGAAACCACTCTGCCGTCCTCGCCGACTCTCATAAGTCTTACGCCACGGGAGTATCTGCTCATCATGCTGATATCGCAGGCTCTTATTCTGATAACAATGCCGTCTGTGGATATCATGATGATATCATCTTCATCATCAACGACCTTTATTCCGCATACTCCGCCGCTCTTATAGTTCATAAGACCGTAGCCGCCTCTGTTCTGTACCTTATAAGACTCCAGCGGAACACGTCTGCCAAGACCGTTTTCTGCAACAGTGAGAACGCTTGCACCCTCTCTTACTCTTGCCATTGATACAACATAGTCGCTACCCCTGAGTTTTATAGCCTTTACGCCGTGAGCAACTCTTGACATCTCTCTTATGTCAGTTTCTCTTATCCTGATAGCATAACCATTATGCGTTGCAACGATAACCTCATTGTCGCCAAAGGTCATTCTTACTCCTGCTATTTCATCGCCCTCATCAAGACCAATTGCAATAAGACCGTTCTTTCTTACATTTCTGTAGGAAGTCAGCGGAGTTCTCTTTATCTTGCCGTTCTTTGTTACCATGACGATATACTTGCCCTCGTCAAAGTCGGCAGTTTTTATCATTGCGGCTATCTTCTCGCCCTCGCCCAGTTCAAGAAGATTTACTATATTTGTGCCTCTTGAAGCCTTTGAACCCTCAGGCAACTCATAGCATTTGAGCTTATACATTATGCCCTTATTGGAGATAAAGAGTATATTGTCATGTGAAGAACAGGTCTGAAGCTCGTCGATATAATCGTCCTCACGCTGTTTCATACCCGTTACGCCACGTCCGCCACGCTTCTGAGCCTTATACTCTGAAACAGGCATTCTCTTTATATATCCTGCATTTGTATAGGTAACAACGCTTTCCTCAACAGGGATAAGGTCTTCGATATCAACTTCACCGCTGACATTTTCTATCTGAGTTCTTCTCTCGTCGCCGAACTTGTCCTGAATAGCCTCGACCTCTTCAATGATTATATCAAGTATTCTCTGATGATTTGCAAGAATATCTTCAAGGTCAGCTATCTTGACTTCAATCTCAGCCAACTCGTCGATTATCTTCTGTCTTTCCATACCGGTCAGACGTCCGAGGGTCATATTTGCAATATGGTCAGCCTGAATATCTGTAAGACCAAAACGCTGATTAAGTCTTTGCTTAGCCTCAGGGATATTCTTTGAAGTTTTCATTATCTCGATAACTTCATCGATATTGTCAAGTGCGATAACAAGACCCTTTAAGATATGCTCTCTTTCCTTAGCCTTGTTAAGGTCAAACTTAGTTCTTCTTGTGATAACATCGACCTGAAAGTCTATATACTGTTCAAGCATTTCCTTGAGAGTCAGCACCTTAGGAATACCGTTCACAAGTGCGAGCATTATAACGCCCACAGTATCCTGAAGCTGTGTATAGCTGAACAGCTTGTTGAGCACCACCTGCGGATTAGCGTCCTTTTTAAGCTCGATAACGATCCTCATTCCGTCCTTGCCGGATTCATCGTTTATATAATGTATTCCGTCAATACGCTTTTCCTTAACAAGGTCAGCGATAGACTCAACAAGTCTTGCCTTGTTTACCATGTAAGGTATCTCGGTGACAATAATGCAGTTTCTGCCCTTTATCTCCTCGATAGAGGTCTTTGAACGCAGTGTTATCTTTCCTCGGCCTGTACCGTAAGCCGCTCTGATACCGGACCTGCCCATGATGATACCGCCTGTAGGAAAGTCAGGACCCTTTATGCTCTGCATAAGCTCATCAAGTGTGCAGTCAGGGTTTTTCATGACAGTTTTCATTCCCTCGATAACTTCATGGAGGTTATGAGGAGGTATATTCGTTGCCATGCCCACAGCGATACCTACTGAGCCGTTACAAAGAAGATTTGGAAATCTTGACGGCAGCACAACAGGCTCTTTCAGTCTGTCATCATAGTTTGACTGAAAATCAACAGTTGTTTTGTTTATATCTGTCAGCATATTTACTGACATCTTAGCCATTTTAGCCTCAGTATAACGGTAGGCAGCCGGAGGGTCGCCGTCAACGGAACCAAAGTTTCCGTGACCGTCAACAAGAGGATATCTCATTGAAAACTTCTGAGCAAGTCTTACAAGTGCGTCATAAACTGATGCGTCACCGTGTGGGTGATATTTACCGAGCACAGATCCGACCGTATCTGCACATTTTCTGTAAGCTTGATCAGGTGTAAGACCATTTTCATACATGGTATATAAAATTCTTCTGTGAACAGGTTTAAGTCCGTCCCTTACATCAGGTAAGGCTCTGGATACAATTACCGCCATTGAATATTGAATGAAAGATTCTTTCATTATCGCTTCAACATCAGTGTCAATAACGTTATAATCGCTCACTTTATCCACTCCTTTTTAACCTTTCGGTTTACTTTGAAAAGAACATATCCTGTTCTTATTTATTATCTATCATTTCATAATCGCTATCAAGCAGCTCTGAAAAAGTTTTTCTCAGTGTTTCCTGCTGCTGCTCGTTCATAACTCTTTTTGCAAGCACATAAATAGTTTCTTTTTTGAGTATTATAATAAACATCTCGTCATTTTCCAAAACGTTCAGTGAGATATCCTCAAAACCAACTATCCTCGGTGGAACAGGAGTAAAGTCCTCCTCCTGCTTTTCCTCCTCTGTCGGCAGCGTTTCTATTTTGAAGCTGTCGTCATAGAGGGTGAAAACATACTTGTCGTCCTCAAGAGGTTTAAGTGCCTGCATAAGATATTTTCTTATTCTTCTGGTGTTATACCATGTGAGAACGATTATTGCAAGGCATATGAACGCCAGCACCCAGTTAAGATATCCCGAAGGGTTTCTCACTATGGACACTATAAAAAGCACCGCAACAACGCCAAAAGCCGCTGTTATCTTCCAGTTATGCGCATAAACGAATTTCTTCTGAAAGGCTAAAAAAGCTCTTTCCTCTTCCTCGTTTTTCACATCATACTCAAAGCTCAAAACAGGCTCTTTTTCTATCTTTGCTTCTTCCACCTCATCAGCATTATCAACAGCTTTCTCAGCCGTTTCAACAGCTTCCTCTGTCTTTACCTCTTCAAGCTCTGTTTCCTGATTTTTATTTTCGTTGTTATCCAAAGCAGTATCCTTTCTTTAAACGTCAAGATTCTTTACATACTCTGCATTTTTCTCTATAAATTCTTTTCTCGGTGCGACCTTATCGCCCATAAGAATAGTGAATATCTCGTCCGCCTTAACAGCGTCCTCCATTGTCACCTTTATCATAGTTCTTCTTTCAGGATCCATGGTTGTTTCCCAAAGCTGTTCAGGGTCCATCTCACCAAGACCTTTATATCTCTGAACGTTTACCTTCAGGTTGTTCTCTCCTGAAAGCTCAGAAATATACTGATCTCTCTCTGCGTCTGAAAAAGCATATCTGACCTGTTTGCCCCTTGCAACCTTGAAAAGCGGTGGCTGAGCAAGATAGATATGACCATCCTCGATAAGAGGACGCATAAATCTAAAGAAGAATGTAAGCAGAAGTGTTCTGATATGAGAACCGTCCACATCGGCATCGGCCATGATGATAACTTTGCCGTAACGGAGCTTTGATATATCAAAGTCCTCGCCAATCGAAGTTCCTAATGCTGTAACAACAGGCATAAGCTTTTCATTGCCGTATACCTTATCTATCCTAGCTTTTTCTACGTTGAGCATTTTTCCCCACAAAGGAAGTATAGCCTGATATTTTCTATCTCTGCCTTCCTTTGCAGAGCCACCCGCAGAATCTCCCTCGACGATATAGATCTCGGTGAGTGAAGCATCTCTCTCTGAGCAATCTGCAAGCTTGCCAGGCAATGAAGAGGATTCAAGAGCAGATTTTCTTCTTGTAAGCTCTCTTGCTTTCTTTGCGGCTTCTCTTGCCTTTTGTGCCTGAACGGACTTATCAAAAATAGCCTTTGCCACAGTAGGGTTTTCCTCAAAGTAGTTCATAAGCTTTTCGGTAACTATCTTGTCAACGAAAGGTCTTACCTCAGGATTGCCAAGTCTGCCCTTTGTCTGTCCCTCAAACTCACAGTTTGTGAGCTTAACGGATACTATAGCCGTCAGACCTTCTCTTACGTCGTCGCCAAGAAGTTTATCGTCGTCTTTAAGATAGCCGAACTTCTTACCGTAGTTATTTATTACCTTTGTAAGAGCATTTTTAAAGCCTGTTTCATGAGTACCGCCGTCAGGAGTATGGATATTATTAGCAAATGAAAGTATAAGGTCATTATAAGTATCGTTATACTGCAAAGCTATCTCAGCAAAGGTATCGCCCTCCATGCCGTTGACATAGATAACTTCCTCAGAAAGCGGAGTAACGCCTCTTGTTTTGTGGATATGCTCCACAAACTGTCTTATACCGCCCTCATAATGGAGAGTTTCGCCCACAGGCTCTGATTCATTTCTCTTATCAGTGAATATTATCTTTATACCAGCGTTAAGGAATGCCTGTTCTCTAAGTCTTTTAAGCAGTGTTTCATAGTCAAACACTGTTGTTTCCTGAAATATCTCAGGGTCAGGCTTAAAGAGAACGGAAGTACCTGTTTTATCAGTATCGCCGATTATTTTCAGCGGCTCTGAATAATTACCTCTGTCAAACCTCTGAAAATGAATATGTTTTCCGTCATAAACTGTAAGCTCAAGATATTCCGAGAGGGCGTTTACTACAGACGCACCAACGCCGTGGAGTCCGCCTGCTACCTTATATCCGCCGCCGCCGAACTTTCCGCCTGCGTGGAGAATGGTATAAACTACCGTTGCAGCAGATATTTTCTCCTTTGGGTGTATACCTGTAGGGATACCACGTCCGTTATCGGTAACTCTGATAATGTCCCCGGGAAGTATCTCTACTTCTATCTCAGTGCAATATCCTGCCAATGCCTCATCGATAGCGTTGTCAACTATCTCGTAGACAAGGTGGTGAAGTCCCTTAGGACCTGTTGATCCGATATACATACCAGGTCTTTTTCTTACCGCTTCAAGACCCTCCAGCACCTGTATCTGATTTTCATTATAATCATTTTGCTTATCCACCATGGATATTTCCTCGGTGTTCTGGATCTCGATCTCGTTGTTATTTTCCAAAAAATAACCCCCTCATCACTTGTTTTTTATCTTATAATCTTATATCTTTGATTCATCATTCAGGCATTCTTTTGCTTCTTTTCAAAAGTGTGGCACAGCTCATCTGACTTATATACACAGTTTCCGTAAAGTCTTTATCAAGGCACACCACAAAGCTTTTAGGCATTTCATATGTGCAGTTCACAACACGTCTGTTTTTTGCCGCAAAATTAAGAAATTCCTTTGTGTTGGCAGAAACAGAGGTGTTCTCTATATCGAAGATCCCTATGATATCTTTAGTATTGACTAAATAGTTATTTCCTAAATGCAGAAACATCACTTATTCTCCTGAACTATCATTCCGTTTTCTATATTGAATATCTTTCCATGGCTTTTCTCGTCAAAGGGGATATTCCTGTCACAGCAGGTTATAAAGACCTGCATATCGTGTATTTTCGAAATAACGAACTTCTGCCTTGATAGGTCAAGCTCACTCAAAACATCATCGAGAAGTATACACGGGCTGTCATCTATTTCCTCGGCAAGTATATAAGCCTGCGAAAGCTTCAAAATAAGAGCAAGAGAGCGGTGCTGTCCCTGAGAAGCGAATTGTCTAACTGCCAGTCCGTTTATTTTTCCCGCAAGATCGTCTCTGTGAACGCCTTTCTGTGTAAATCCTGCTCTTATATCGTCATCAAGATTATTTTGCAGGCAGCTTAGATACTCTTCAGCCATTTCTCCTGCATAATCTTTTCTGCCCTCCAGATTTGAATACACAGTGGAATAATATTCAAGCTCCAACCTTTCTCTGCCCTCTGATATATCCTCATAAAGCTTTTTTGCGAACATATCGAGCTTTTTGGTATAATTGTATCTTAAAAGCGAAATATAAGCCCCAAGCTGAGCAAGCTGGATATCCCACACTTCAAGCTCTTCTCTTTTTGATCTGCCGTAACAGATATTTTTTAACAATATATTTCTCTGCTCTATAAGATCATCATATTTTGAGATAACAGAGCTGTAGGAATTTTTTATCTGTGACACTGAAAGGTCAAGAAACTGCCGTCTGTTTTCGGGAGAGCCTTTTGAAAGCTCCAGATCCTCAGGAGTAAAGATAACACAATCAAGGCTTCCGAAAAGCTTTGAGGGAGTTTTCAGCTTTACGCCATTCAAGGTGACGTTTTTTTCTCTCACATTAGGTCTAGCCATTGCAAAATGTATATCCTGACTGCGAAAGCTGTTTTTAAATGAAATGTCGATATTCATGAACTGTCCGTTTATATCTATCATTTCTCTGTCTTTTGTGTTGCGAAAAGACCTCACTCCGCTGCAAAGCCATATAGCTTCTATAAGATTTGTTTTGCCCTGAGCATTCTTTCCGCAGAAAATATTCATTTTTTCATGAGGATATATCTCGACTTTTTTGAGATTTTTAAATCCGTCTGCGGAAATTTTGGTTATCACCATTTTATTTTACCACTATCTCTGTAGCTATCTCGTCTATCTGCACCTTATCCCCGGGGCGGATCTTCTTTCCCCTCATTGTACAGACTTCACCGTTTACTTTGATTCTCTCCTCGAGGATTATCTCCTTGCCAATGCCGCCTGTTTCCACAACGCCTGCATATTTAAGCAGAGAATCAAGCTTTATAAACTCTGATTTTATATTTACATCTATCTGCTGATATTTCATATTCTTATTCCTTTGCTAGTCTTACAGGGAGAACGAGGTAAGTATAAGCGTCGCCCTCACACGGAACTATCTTCATAGGCAGCAGACTTCCGCTCATCTGCAATTTGACCTTATCTTCCTTTATGACCTTCAGAGGGTCAAGAAGATATTTGCACTTGAAGCCTATCTCGATAACAGGACCTGCTATATCAGCCTTTATCTCGTCTGTTATCTTTCCAACGCTTGTTGAGCAGTTTATTTTTATAGAATTATTTTCAAAATAGCATCTTGCAGGTGACGGCGTTCTGTCACTTATAAGTATCAAACTTCTTTCAAGAGCGGCAATAAGCTCTTTCCTGTCAACAATGACCTCAGTTGTGCAAGTAGTCGGTATAGCTGACTTATAAGGGTGGAACTCGCCCTCGATAAGTCTTGAATAAACAAGATAGCCGTTTAATTCAAACACAACATGATTTTTTGAGAGATAAACGGAGGCTGTTTCTTCGTCATTATCTCCCAGAAGTGCTGCTATCTCAGAGAGAGTTTTTGCAGGAACGACGAATTTAAGACTTCCGTCATACTTTATAGGCTCATATCTCACAGCAAGTCTATATCCGTCAAGGGCAACAAGAGTAAGAGTACCGTTTTCGATCTCAAAAAGCTCGCCCTTAAGAACAGGCTTAAGGTCTGTAACAGCCACGGCAAACTTTGTCTGATTTATCATATCCTTAAGAACAGGCTGAGAGATAGTTATCTTGTTTTCTTCCTCTTTCTTAGGTAGTGCAGGATATTCCTCTGCTGATGTTGCAGGGATATTGAATGTGGTAACTCCTCCTGAGATCGTCACCTGAAAATTTTCAGAAACCTCTATCAGGATCTCTTCAGAAGGCATTTTCCTTATCATTTCAGCAAAAAGTCTTGCATTAAGTATAAATTCTCCCGAATCGTCGCTCTTTACTGGTATAACAGTTTTTATACCTATCTCAAGGTCATAGCCGGTAAGCTCCAGCATTGAGTTTTCAAGCTTGAATTTTATTCCCTCAAGAGATTTAAGTGCAGCACGTTCTGACACTGCTTTTGAAACATTTGTTACTGCTCCGCAAAGTGAAGCATTATTACACAGAATTTTCATAGCAATTTCCTTTCTAAAAAATTACATTTATCTGACTTTTGTTTTTTCAACATATGAATTTCTCAAATTTATATTTTTTGCTCTGATAATATATAAATAAATCAATATTAAATTAGTATTAGTAGTAGAGTGTGTTGAAATGGTTGAAAAGTCATTCAAAGCCTTTTGCAGACTTGTTTTCCTTTTCAAGTTTATTTTAACATCACTTCAACTGTGTTTTCAAAAACTTTTTTTGTGTTTGAAAAGTTGAAAAAATGTTTGTTGAATGTTTATTATTATCGCAAAAAATGTTGAAACCTGAAAATCGGTGTTTTATTTTATAACACCATTGTTTAAACTTCATTGTGCAAAGTTTTGAAAAACATTCCGCAAAGCTTTATATATCCAAGTCCGGATATTCAACAAAATTGTTGAAAACTATGTTGAAAATGTTGAAATAGTCCGTTTAATTGTCCTTGAGGTTTTTGATTATGTCGTCAACGGTATCTTTTAGCTGTTTGTTCTCTTTAAGATTTTTAACAACGTCCTGATAGTGTATGGTCATAGTTGAATGGTTTTTGTTAAGCTCATTTCCTATCTGTATAAAGGTCATGCCCTTTACGTCCTTGAAGAGATAGATCGCTATTTTTCTTGCAAGGGATACGTTTGCACGTCTGTTTGTTGATTTTATGTCGTCAGCAGTAACGTCAAATGCCGCCGCTACCTCCTGAAGTATCCTGTCAACCGTTATCTCAGCAGGGTGATTTTCAATGATTATTTCCTTGATTATCCTCTGAGCCATAGATATGGACGGGCTTTCATTCGTATAAATGGTAAGAGCCTTTATTTTGTTTACAGTTCCCTCAAGCTGACGTATGTTCGTCTTTATCTTCTCTGCTATTATCCTTACGACATTGTCAGAAAGCTGTAAGTCCAGCATATCAGCCTTTTTCTTTACGATAGCCATTCTTGTTTCAAAATCAGGCGGTGTAACGTCTACCTGAACGCCCAGTGAAAATCTGGTAAGTATCCTATTTTGAAGCTTCGATATCTTTGACGGTGCAATATCCGATGTGAGAACTATCTGCTTGCCTGCATTGTAAAGATCGTTGAAGGTATGGAAAAATTCCTCCTGCATACGCTCCTTGCCTGCAATGGTCTGTATATCGTCTACCATAAGATAGTCGGCATTCCTGTATTTATCATGAAATTTATTAGTTTCCTTTGACTCGATAGCTTTAACGAGCTGGTTTATAAAAGATTCACCTGTGGTGTAAATAATTTTCAGCTCAGGGTGATTTTTCTTTACCTCATGCTCGATAGCTTTCATAAGGTGAGTTTTTCCAAGCCCCGAATCACCGTATATGATGAGAGGGTTGAATATAGTATTTGTGTTAGACGGTGTTTTCTGATCTTCGTCATACTTATGTGCGACAGCCGTGCTGAAAGCATAGGCAAGATCATTCGATTTACCTTTGATAAAGTTATCAAAGGTAAGATTGTTGTTTTCTTCATCAGAAAAGTCAGCCACCTTGACTTCTATATCCTTTTCCTCAGTTTCATTAACTTCTTCTTTGTCTTTAACAAGTATTTTTATATCTACCTCAAAGCCCAAAGTGTTGAGAAAAGCTTCTTTTAAAAGATTCTCATAGGCGTTCATAGTGATATCTCTTGAAAAATCAGAATCAGTGAGAAGATAAGCCACATTGTTTTCAAGCTTCATCGGTTCAAGTATCTTTATCCATTTGTTATATCCCGGCTCGCTGATACTTTTGCAGTTTCGGCAATATTTCAGGACCTCCTGAAATACGTCATTAAAGGAATCCATTGTTTCTCCATAACCTCCTAGAAAATAGCTCTGCCTGTGCGGTGTTTCCGCTGTCCGCCGTGACCCCTGTCAAACAGACGGCAGGTCAGAGTTAAAAAAAAATATAAACAGGCATAATTAATCAATTCTATACTATTATAGCACACTTGACTTAAAATTTCAAGTCCTATATATTATATATAAGGAAAGAAATAAGGATAAAAAGTATGTTTTTCAAAGATAAGAAAAAACACTTAATACAGATAAAATTTATATTTGGCACACAATATATTGTATGCTCATAAAAAATGAGGACGTAAGCGGCAGGTTTTTCGGACAGTAAGCCCTCCAAAGCAAAGAAAAATAATATCAAAAAAAATATAAAAATATTATGAACAGGCTTGACAAATGGTGTGTGAATGAGCTATAATATTAAATTACAAGGGCTTTTTTCATAGCGATATTGTAATTTGCTGTGACCCTATAAGTTTAAACATCTCCGAGGACGTTTTTTTGTATAAAATGACGGAGTGTTGAAAGCGGAAGGAGGAGAATTCGATGAAAAGAACATATCAGCCTAAAAAGCTTCAGAGAAAGAAAGTTCACGGCTTCATGAAGAGAATGTCTACTGCTAACGGCAGAAAGGTACTCGCAAGAAGAAGAGCAAAGGGCAGAGCTAGACTCAGCTACTAAGAGATACAGGCAGTTTCTGATGATAAGTCTGACAGGCATTATTCAGGCGGTTAGTTACGCCTGAATCGATGTCCCTAGGCAGTTGTATTTAAGCGTCGTTGGACGCTGCCTCAGATGACCTATATACCATTCATTGATTTGCATGGTATTGGGTCTTTATCTTTTTTTGGCAAAATTGCCGTGAAAAGGCGAAAAGAGTAAAAACAGTACACAATGGGGAAATGAAGATGCTGTTCACAACGGTTTTAAAGGATAACAAGGCATTTTTAAGGTGCTATAAAAAGGGAAGATTTTGTGCAGACAGTTTTGTAGCAGCATATTTTTATCCCAACGGCAGCCCGTATAACAGGCTTGGCATAACGGCAGGCAAAAAGCAGGGCTGCGCAGTAACGAGAAACAGGATAAAGAGAATAGTTAGAGCCGCCTACAGACTTAACGAGGCGGAATTTCCGCTGGGCTATGATATAGTTTTTGTGGGAAGAAACGATATAGGGGAAAAGAAAACTCAGGATATTGAAAGATTTATAAAAAAAAGACTCATAAAAGAGATGAATAAGCCTGTTCCAAATAATAACAGGTCAGGCAGGGCAAAGAGAAAGTAAAATGAGTAAACTGGCTCAGCTGCTGATAAGGTTTTATCAGCGATTTATAAGTCCTCTTTTCGGACCAAGGTGCAAGTATTATCCAAGCTGTTCGGCATATGCGCTGGAGGCTTACAGAAAACACGGCTTTTTTAAAGGCACGCTGCTCACTGTATGGAGACTGCTTAGGTGCAACCCGTGGAGTCTGGGAGGGGTTGACTATGTTCCTGACAAGCTTACCACTGAGTATTTTAAAATCAGAAAAAAATAAGCCTGAGAGCTTAATCAGATATATAGGTTATCAATATGACAAATAATTGATCTGGAGGATATTAAATGGGTATTATTGCGACCCCTTTGGGCTGGATAATGAAGGGCTGCTATTTTGTATGCAAGAACTACGGAATAGCACTGCTGCTTTTCACTATCCTTACAAGACTTATAGTATTTCCGCTTAACGTCAAGCAGCAGAAGAGCATGGCAAGAATGACCATGCTTCAGCCTGAGCTTGAAAAGATAAAGAAGAAATACGCTAAAAACCAGCAGAAGATGCAGGAAGAGCAGATGAACCTTTACGCCAAGGCTGGCGTAAACCCTATGGCAAGCTGTTTGCCAATGGTCATCACAATGGTAATTCTGTTTGCTCTTATCCCTGTTATTTACGGACCTCTTACCTACGTTTCAAACGCAGATAAAGAGGAGCTTACAGACTCAAACAACATGATATCAAATCTTTATGTTGTCAGTGCTGAGGTAAAAAGCAAGGATACTACAATAGAAAAGCTTATTGAAAAGTTTGAGAAAGACGGTGCTACTGAGGACGAAGCTTATGATAAGCTTGAAAAGCTTTTTACAGATAAGGACAAGTATCCAAAGTCTGCAAAGGCACTTTCTAATGACAACAAGATATCTAACGTTATGGATGCTATCAAGGCTCATAATGATATAGATACTTTTATTCTTAACGAGAATTACTTCTCCACAAACCTCATTCAGTCAAGACCTGAGCTTATGACTTTCGTTTTCACTGAAAAAGAGGGCGGACAGTATGCAGATGTGCTTCCAACAAGCGTAAAGGCTGCGGCTGAAGATTTCAACTACAGCATTTTCGGACTTTTCCTTGGAAAGATACCAACAATGAAGGATCTTTCATGCATTATCCCTATTGTATCAGCACTTTTGCAGCTTATAGTGACATTCGTTTCACAGCATTTTGCAAAGAAGAACAATCCTGACGCCGCTAATATGGGCGGAATGGGAATGAAGATAATGCTTTATGGTATGCCTATCTTCTCACTGTGGATCGGTTTCAGCTATCCGGCAGGTCTTGGTCTTTACTGGTGCTATTCTTCACTGTTTGCACTTGGACAGACTATCGTACTCAATAAGATCTATACACCTGAACACGTTGCAGAGCTTGTTCAGAAGGATATAGCAAAGCAGAAAAAGAAGGGCAAGCCTACTCTTATGGAGAAAATGGCTGAGGCTCAGATGATACAGGCTGGTAAGGATCCTGCTGAGATCAGAAAGTCACTTTCTGACGATGAGGATTACGATGAGCCTAAGAAGAAAACAAAGACGGAGCTTAAAGACGAGCAGAGAAGACGTCTTAACGAAGCCAGAAAGAGAATGGCTGAGAAATATGGCGACGAATATGACGATTCACAGGATTGACCTGTTGTTGACTAAACTTTTTTAGCGAGAGGAGCAGAAAAAAATGAAACAGATCTTTACAGCCGCAACTGTAGACGAAGCAAAGAACAAGGCGGCAGTTGAATTTGGAACAGAAGTAGAAAAGATCACTTTCACAGTTCTTGAAGAGCCTAAAAAGGGCTTTTTCGGAAAGATCAAGGGTGAGGCAAAGGTAGAAGCTGAATATGAGCCTGAAACAAAGGTAGAAACTGTAACTGAAAAAACAGAGGCTGTTGAAGAAAAGGCAGAAGTTCAAGAAGAAGTCAAGGCAGAGGCAGAGTGGAGCGACACTTTGCAGAAAAAGGCTGACTGTGCAAAGGAATATATACTCAATGTTATAAAGGCAATGGGTATAGAAGACACAGAGATCGAGGTAACAAAGCTTGAAAACGGCGCACTTTTTGAGATAAAGAGCGAAGAGTTCGAGAAGCTTATCGGCAAGAAGGGCGATATCCTCGATTCACTTCAGTATCTTGCATCACTTGTATGCAACAGGATAGACAGAGAATATTTCAGAATATCCACAGATTGCAATGGTTTCAGGGCAAGAAGAAAGACCCAGCTCGAAGAGCTTGCAAAAAAGATAGCAAACAACGTAAAGAGAAGCGGTCATTCATCAGCTCTTGAGCCAATGAATCCATATGAGAGAAGAATCATTCACGCTGCTGTATCAGAGATCGAGGGTGTAACATCTCAGTCAAAGGGTGAAGAGCCATGGAGAAAGGTAATAATCAGCTCTACAACACCTAGAAAGTATGACAACAGAGGCGGCTACAAGAAGAACGGCGGCAGAAGAAGAAACAATAACAATCGCCGCTCAAAGGGTTTTGACATCACAACAAGCTTTGAAAAGGACTACAAGAAGCCAAAGCCAGAGGACACAATGAAGGATTCAGGTCTTTACTCAAAGATAGAGTTCTAAATTAAAAATGACAATAAGAAAACACGCTGAACAAAAATTCAGCGTGTTTTTTTGTGCATATATTCGTATTATAATTTTTTCTTTTTCATTTGACCCTTGTTGCGTGGATATTTTTCAGGCGTTTCAGATACTTTTCTTATAAGGATAAGCGTTCTGCCGTCGCCTGTTGGAAGTTCATAGTCAAAGACCTCTTCGACCTTTCCTCCCAGTATCTTAATAGCATTTTTAGCCTCTTTCAGCTCGTCATTTCCTCCTGAGCCTTTCAATGCAACGAAATATCCGCCGACTTTTACAAAAGGCAGGCAATACTCGCATAGGTCGCTGAGGTTTGCCACTGCTCTTGCTGTGGCAATGTCAAATTGTTCACGGCACTCTATGCTTCTGCCAAGCTCCTCTGCTCTGCCGTGTATGCAGGTCGCACCAAGGTCAAGACTGTCTGAAAGCTGTGCAAGAAAATTTATCCTCTTATTAAGGCTATCCAAAAGTGTAAGCTTTATATCGTCACGGACGATTTTCAGTGGACAGGACGGAAATCCTGCTCCTGTGCCGACATCTATTACCGTTGCATTTTCTTTTACCTCGAAAAGTGTGAAAGGATAAACGCTGTCAAAAAAATGCTTTATTGAAATTCCCTCAGGGTCAGTGATAGCAGTAAGATTTATTTTCTCGTTCCATTCACAAAGCAGATCTGCATAAGCTTCAAAGCGTGAATAATCGCTGTCAGATATTGTTATATCATAATTATCAAAAAGCTTTATAAAATCGTCCTTAGAAATAAGCTTTGACATACTATTCCTCCCTATGGTCATTCTTTGATGAGAGCCATACCAAAAGCACACCCACGTCAGCAGGGTTTACTCCGCTGATTCGGCTTGCCTGACCAACTGATACAGGCTTTATCTTATTGAGCTTTTCAATTGCTTCAAGTCTAAGACTTTTTATATCATTATAGTCAATATCAACAGGCAAAGCCTTTTTCTCTAGCTTTCGCATAGCCTCCACCTGTTCAAGCTGTATCTTTATATAGCCGTCATATTTTATCTGCAATTCTACCTGCTCTTTTACCTCTGCTGAAAGCTCAGGTCGTTCCTTATCGAAAGGTGCAAGACCGTCATATGATACCTGTGGTCTGCGGATAAGCTGAGCAAGTTTTATGCCGTTGTTAAGAGGGTCAGTGCCTACAGATTCAAGATAGGCATTTATCTCAGGATCTGGCGCAATATTTATCTTTGAAACACGCTTTATCTCAGCGGCTATCTGTTCATTTTTGTCAAGCAAATGCTGATATCTTTCGTCTGAGATAAGCCCTATCTCATGTCCTATAGGCGTGAGCCTTATGTCAGCGTTATCTTGTCTTAGCAAAAGTCTGTATTCGCTTCTTGATGTGAGCATTCTGTAAGGGTCTGAACAACCCTTTGTAACAAGGTCGTCAATAAGAGTGCCTATGTATGATGACGCTCTGTCAAGAATAAGCTGTTTTCTGCCGAGAATTTTCAGTGCGGCATTTATGCCTGCGATAAGACCTTGTGCGGCGGCTTCTTCATATCCCGAAGTGCCGTTGAACTGACCTGCGCCGTAAAGACCGTCAAAAGCCTTGAACTCCAGCGTAGCAGAAAGCTCTGTAGGGTCGCAGCAATCATATTCTATGGCATAGGCATTTCGCATTATCTCAACGTGTTCAAGTCCTTTTATAGTGTGCAAAAATTGGAGCTGAACGAACTCAGGCAGTGATGACGACATACCTTGCAGATAATATTCGTCAGTGTCAAGACCCATTGGCTCAATAAAAAGCTGATGCCTTGGCTTATCCGAAAATCTCATTATTTTGTCCTCGATAGACGGACAGTATCTAGGACCAATAGCGTGTATCCTACCCGAATATATAGGTGAAAGATGTATGTTATCTCTTATTACCTTGTGTGTTTCTTCATTTGTATAAGCCACATAGCATTTGACTTTATTTTCAAGCTTTTCATGATTATCAAAAGAAAATGGCGTTATATCATCGTCACCGCACTGAACTTCAAGCTTGTCAAAATCTATGGAACGCTTGTGTACACGGGCAGGAGTGCCTGTTTTGAAACGTCTTATGGTCATGCCTGCCTTTTTAAGACATTCTGTCAGACTAAGTGCAGGCAAAGTTGCGTCAGGACCGCTTGAATATGATACCGCACCCACATGGACAGTGCCGCCAAGGTAAGTTCCCGTTGAGATGACAACAGCCTTGCAGTCATACTCAGTGCCAAGCTTTGTACGCACACCACGGACAGTTTTGCCGTCCTCCTCAAATAAAATATCAGTTATCTCAGCCTGCTTCAGATAAAGCCCGTCAGTATCTTCGATAGTTTTTTTCATAAGCTTATGATATTCAACACGGTCTATCTGCGCCCTCAGACTATGAACGGCAGGACCTTTTCCACGGTTGAGTATCCTGCTTTGCAGAAAAGTTTTATCCGCCGCCTTGCCCATTTCTCCGCCCAAAGCGTCTATCTCACGAACAAGATGTCCCTTTGCAGTTCCGCCTATAGAGGGGTTGCATGGCATATTGGCAACACCGTCAAGTGTTATGGTAAAAAGTGCCGTCTTTAGTCCAAGGCGTGCCGCCGCCAAAGCCGCTTCACAGCCTGCGTGACCTGCACCTACCACAATAATATCAAAATATTCCTTTTGCATAATAAAACCACCTGTCTGAAAATAAGACCATATAAATTACTTTCCTACGCAGAATTTTGAAAATACCTCGTCTACCACCGCTTCTGTAGCTTTTTCTCCTGTCAGCTCCAAAAGTGCATTTGCGCCATTGTCTATCATCACAGTAACAGCGTCCAAAGTTTCTCCCATATCAAGGCTTTCAAGAGCCATGGCAAGATATTTTCTTGCACGTTCTGCACAGGCTGTTTGACGCTCGTTTGCAAAAATCGTGCTGTCAGCGTCATATCCGCCAATGCCCAAAAGCTTCTCTGTGGCTTTTTGCAGCTCTTCTCTGCCCTCGTCAAGTTTCGCAGATATCTCTATCACATAGTCTGAATATTTTTCAAGCTGCGACCTTTCAACAACATTTTCAAGGTCAGATTTGTTGAGAACTATGATAACTTCCTTTCCAAGCTTTTTCACATATTCAAGCAGTTCTTTATCCTCCTCGTCAAGCTCTCTTGAAATGTCGAAAACTTCTATCACAAGCATAGCGTTTTTAAGCTTTTTCTTTGCAATATCAACGCCTATTTTTTCAACCTCATCATCAGTTTCATGTATTCCCGCAGTGTCGGAAAGCTTCAAAATAAGCTCGCCAAGCTTTGCACTTTCTTCGATAACATCTCGTGTAGTGCCTGCCACATTTGTGACTATGGAGCGGTCATATCCCAACAGCATATTCATGAGGGTCGATTTTCCAACATTCGGCTTGCCTGCGATAACAGTGTCAACACCGTTTTTCAGTATCATACCGCTGTCATGATCTGCTATTATTTTATCAAGCCCTGCCAAAGCGTTTTTAAGGCTCTCTCTGAGATTATCCTCAGATATCTCAGGCAAGTCCTCCTCTGGATAATCCACCCATGCCGCAAGTTCACCTAGTATTGTGACAAACTTTCTTGACATATCAGAAATAAGCCTGAAAAGCCTGCCCTCTTTTGTAAGATTTGCAGAATTAAGTGCATATTCTCCCTGAGCGGAGATAGTTTCCATTACGCCCTCAGCCTGAGTAAGTGAAAGCTTTCCGTTGAGAAAAGCCCTTTTTGTGAACTCACCCCTCTGAGCAAGCTCTGCACCTTGTTCAATGCAAAGTCTGAGAACTTTTTTTGTAACATATATTCCGCCATGGCATGATATCTCGCAGACGTTTTCACCGGTGTATGACTTAGGCGCACGGAAAACCGTAAGGACACCGTCATCGACTTCTCTGCCGTTTTTGTCAACTATTTTTCCGTATGCACAGGTATAGCCTGCCATGTTTTCAACACTTTTGCATGACAGCGGTTTAAAAACTTTTGCACCTATGCTTACGGCATTATCACCGCTTATTCTTATTACAGATATTCCCCCCTCAGCAAGGGGTGTTGAAACAGCACATATATCTTTCATTTTTACCTCTTTTTACTCCGACAGAGCCTTTCCCTGCCATGAATTTCTTCTTCCCATTTCCTTGTCTATCTCGTTCATAACGCAGAATTTTTTCAAACTCCACAAAGGTGCAACAAGGTCGTCCTTTGCACCGTCACCTGTCACACGCTGTATTACTATCTCCGCAGGCAGAAGCTCCAACTGGTCGCAGACGATATTGACATACTCGTCCATATCCAAAGCCCGAAATTCTCCACGCTTGTACATCTCAGCAAGTGCAGTGCCTTTTAAAACGTGCAGAAGATGTATCTTAATGCTTTGTATATCAAGCTGACCGAGAGTTTTAGCCGTTTCAAGCATCATATCCCTATCCTCACCGGGAAGTCCGTCGATGATATGCACGCACACATTCACATTGCGTTTTCTCAGCATTTCATAGCCTTTGAGAAAATCCGCAAAAGTATGACAGCGGTTCATTTTCAAAGCCGTTTCATCATGGATAGTCTGCAAGCCAAGCTCTACAGTAAGAAAAGTCTTTTCCGCAAGCTCACCGAGCAGGTCGGCTTTTTCTTCGTTGATGCAATCCGCCCTCGTTGCGATAGAAAGCCCTGCCGTATTTTCAAATGACAGGGCTGTATAAAACATTTTTCTCAGCGTTTCAACGTCAGCATAGGTGTTTGAGCCTGCCTGAAAATACGGTATGCACAGACCCTTGCTCCACTTCTTGCTCATTTTCTCCCTTATCTCTCTGTACTGAGTAAGGATATCCTCATGAGGGTCGCCTGCAAAATCTCCGCTCATTTTTGCCGAGCAGAACACACAGCCCCCCACACCTTTTGTGCCGTCTCTGTTCGGACAGCCAAGGTCAATATTAAGCGGTATCTTGAAAACCTTAGTGCCGAACTTGTGCCTTAGATAATAATTGTAGGTATGATATCTTTTATTGTCATCAGAATAGGGAAAAGGGTTATCAAATCTGCTATTCATCTGACGGTCCCTCAGTTTGCTCGGTGGTAGGTTCTGCAGTTTCTGTCGGCTGAGTTGTGGTCTCAGGTGCCTTTGTTGTGGTCGTGGTAGTAGTAGGACCAGGCTGTACTATAGGCTCAGTTTCGGTGACAGTATAGTAAGGCTTGTCATTATTTGTGGTAGTGGAAGCCGTTGAAGTCGTTGTGGTGCTTTTAGTTTCCTCTGGTCTGTCAATAGCAGTGGTAGTTGTTGTTTTTTTCTTGTCCTCTTTTTTCTTTGTGGTAGTTACTTCACCGTCCTGCGGTTTTGCAGTGGTGGTGATAACATTTTCGTCAGGATCATCACTGTCATTATTAGTCGGATGATCGAAGCTGTTGTGGTTAGAATCAGTATTGTCAGGGGTTTCCTTTATAGGGTCAGTGACCTTATTGCCGATACCATAAATAAGAGAGATACGCTCCTCAACAGCTTTCATGGCGTCAGGAAAAGGTATACTATTATTATAAGAGTCCTCCAATGCCTGAGTGTAATCCCCTGAAAAGAAAGTCTTGAATGTTAAAGACAGATTGTTGTCCTCCACAATGTCGCTTCCTGAAACTGAAATAAAGAATATGCAGGCAAATAGCATTATGACCGCTATGGAAAGAAGATTTATAAAGCTGTAATGCTCCTCCAAATTCGTTTTGGCAAGCTCTTCAGCCGCTTCCTCCGCAGCCTCGCATTCCTCCGGTATCTCATATTCATCATCACCGTGAACGATATTGAATCGTGTAGTTTTCTTATCCATTAGTATTTTCCTCTTTTTATGCCGCATATTCCGCCGCAAGTGTTATAACGCTCACTGCAAAAACAAGCACTGTCATTATGGTCTTTGTTATCATAACTCTGCCATAAGCCGCCTGAGACTTCTGTGAAAGCTTTTTAAAAATCTTGCAGAAAGCCCTTTTTGCAGGTGGGCAGACAATAAAGAACGATATTACTATAAGGGTGATATTTTTCAGCACTGCACTTTTTACAGACACGCTCAAGGTGTATTTCACATTTACTCCTGCAAGTGCAAAGAGCCATTTTTTGTAGCCGTAGAAGCTGTCAAAATAAAGTCCGCCAAAAATAACGAGAGCTGTCAGCAAAAGATAAATATACTTCACAAGGTCAGGCAGCTTTGAAAGCGGTCTTTCAAGAAACAGCTTTTCAAGGATACAAAGCACTGCCGCACAAAGTCCGACGATAATGAAATTCACCTTTGCCTGATACCATATAGAAAGTGCCAGACCGCAAAGTATATAGCACACAAAAGTAAAGACCTTGTTCATGTTTTTTTTGCAGCAGAAAACCTCACTGAAAAAGTCAACAACAGTTGTATTGAAGCTTTTTATCATACCAGTGAAAAGTCCGTCAGCTTCAATGTTTGTGTAGTTGTCAGGATAAACAAAGCCGTTTGTAAGACCAAGTCCCATTGCCATATCCGAAAGTCCTGTGAAAAGAAAATAATACTGAGCCAAGAATGACAGCATACCAAGCCAACAGCCAAGGGTAGTTATCTCTTTGCCGTTAAGTCCTGCAAGCTTTATCTGTTCAAAAACACCTGCAAGAAGCACCACCTTGCCAAAACCGAAAACTATCTTATTAAGTCCCTGGTTGAGCTTTGCTCCTGTGATCTCACGATGCCTTATCTGTGGCTCAATATCACCGTATCTCACAAGAGGTCCCACAAGCATGAAATGCAGTGACACCATATAAGTCAAAAGGCAGAAAATGTTTTTTTCTGCTTTGCAGTTGCCCTTGAAAACGTCATAGACATAAGAAATTCCTCTGAGCATATAATAACCCATACCAAGTGGAAGTATGGCGGCGTCAAAACTGAGCTTTTTTACCTTATTATAAAGGATATTCTGACCGAATATTAGCATAAGAGATACATTCATTATAATATCCAGCACTAAAAATATCCTGCAAAGTGCTTTATTTTCACGGTTTTTTGAAATAATAAGACCAAATATCCAATCGAGGATAACTGACAGGAAAATAAGACAGAACACAAAAGGTCTGCCCCAACTGAAAAACAGCAGGGAACAAACTATCAGAATGAGGTTTTTATATTCTGCACTTCTGTCGAAAAGCGAAATAATGGTCATTATCGGGAACATTCCCAGTATAAATATAAGATCGGAATAAACCAAAATAAATTGCTCCTTAATATTTCTATATGTTAAGATATTTTTATATTTCTTTTGCTTATGATTTATACCTATAATTTTATCACAATTCACTAAATATAGCAAGCAAAATTATAAAGAAAATCTAAATTTTTCAGTTTTCTTCAAAAAGTATTTGCAATTAATAAAAACTGTGGTATAATTATAGTAAATAAATGTGCAATTCTACTTGGGGAAGGAGTGGCAGAGTTGGCTTCAATTTTAGTTACAGGAGCAAGCGGAATGATAGGCTTGTACCTTACATCCAGCTTACTGCACAAAAAGCATCGTGTATTCGGTATAGATACACGCAAAAATGAGTTTATTGGAACTGATCCAAACTATACTTTTATCCAGTGTGATATTACAGATAAGGACGCTATTACAAATGTAATCGATAGTAACAAGATCGACGTTGTCGTGCATCTGGCAAATTCTGTAGATAACGATATAGATCCATATGTAACAGACGCTGAGATGAAAAAGAGCAAGATATGTGATAAGTTCATATATGCGGCTGCAAACAAGGCTGAGGTAAGGAGCTTTATCCTGCTCAGCACAACAGCAATATATGGTGTACAGAAAGGCAGAGAACCAATAAGGGAAACTGCTCCTGAAAAGGGAAATTCAAACTATGCAGATCTTAAGATGACATCTGAGAAGATAATGCAGAAGGAATTTAAAAAGTCTGAAACTATACCTGTTATTGCCAGAGTAGCTCCTATTTATGACGCTGAGTATACACAAAATCTGAGAGACAGAGTATTTGACGCAAAGGAAAATGTTGCATACATATTCAATGATGGAGAATACGGTTTTTCATTCTGTTGTGTATTCAATCTTATCGACTTTATAAATGGTATCATCAATGTGCCGACAGGAAGATATGAGGGAATCTACAATCTTGCTGATTCAAGGCTGATAACGGCAAAAGAGATAATTGATTATGAAAAGGAACATCACCGCATAGGTGCAGTTATCCAGAAATCACCTGGAATGGGACTAAGCATCAACAAAGGTAAGATGAAAACTGATTATCGCTATTTTGACCCATCTATCACATTCAACAACTGGAACATAGACAACACAAGGGCAAAGAGAATAGCACCTTTCAGATGGACACTTTCAAACACAAAATAAACTCACAAAGGCAGTCCCAGGGCTGCCTTTTTTGTATTGTTCCATGTGGAACATTTGAAAAAACAGGAGAACTAAGATATCATGGAAAGCAATAGGTTAGTTAAAATATTATGTGTTGTCTGTGCGGCAGGCTGTTGTCTTTCCTCTTGCGGAAGCACAGGGGAAGAAAAGCCCAAAAAGCTTTCAAGCGTCAGCACAGGAGTCACCACAACTGTGACCACAAATAAAAAGTCTGCCGAAACTATCACGGGTTCAGTGACTACTATACAAACAGCAGCGACTTGTACAAAGATAGTTTTTGATGGCGGCTATACCCTTTTTGCAAATGTGCAGGGTGGATATACTCTTATAAACAGTTCAAATGAGATAGTGAACTCTTTTGAGATAACCGATGATAACGGTGATAAGCTTGTACTGACTTGTGACGGAAATACTGTCACTGTCACTAAAAACGGAAAAAAGGTCAACTCGTTCAGTTATAAAGGCACAAGGATAATAATATCAGCCAACGAGGTCTACTATGCAAACACAAAGGTGACATATATTGACGAAAGCTTCAGCAACTTTAACGTAACTGACAAGGTGACTATAAGGTGTATCGCAGAGAATAAGTTTGAGATTGTAAAAGACGGCAAGACAGTAAAGAAAGCTACTGTAAAAGATGTGAACGGCTCAAAGTATGTGCTTGAAGCCATGGATAAGGGCATGGAGATAACGAACACTGATAATGAGCTTATGGAATCCATAGTGGTAGGCAATAACTACATAAGCGTGTCAGGGGATAAGGTTATCATAAACGGAAAGACCATGCGGCCACCTCACAGTGCAGATATAAAAGCTGTGACTACAACTGTTACTACAACAACGACAACGGCTACTACTACCACAACGACTTCAAAGAAAACTGAAAAGAAAACAGAAACGCAAACTGAAACTGTTACCGAGCCTGTGCAGGAAGAACAGCCCTCTGCTCCTCAGCCTGCCGAGCCTACTGAACCTGATTCAAGCACGAATATGTCAAATAGAAATCTTTCTGCTGAAACATCTGAAATGCTTGGCTATGTAAATGAAGTCAGAAAACAGTATGGTTTAAGAGAGCTTGAGGGACTTGAACTTCTCGACTCTGCGGCAGATGTGCGAGCGAACGAACTTCTGGAAAATTATTCTCATGACAGACCTGACGGCAATTCATACATCACAGCTATAGAAGAAACTGACCTTCCTGAATGGCGTGCGGCGGCTGAAAATATCGCATATGGTATGAACAGCATGACCACAGTAAAAGAAGCCTTTGACGCATGGATGGACTCGCCGCCTCATAGAGAAAATATCCTCAACCCTGATGTGCATTACATGGCGTGTGCAAAAGCCACAAAGTCAGAAAACGGGGAATACACCTATTGGGAACAGCTTTTTTACAGCGATATATAAAAAAAATTTGGACAGACTTTTGAGCCTGTCCAATTTTTTTGTTCCATGTGGAACATTTTATTCTGCCTGCTTCTCCGATGGTATCTTTATAATATATTCGATATAATCCTCGTGGTCAATACGTTTTGCGTCAGCGTTCACTCCTGCCATTCTCATAACATCTATCGCCTTATTGACACTGTTGAAAAACAATCTAACATCTTTTAACATAGCCGCTCTTTTGTGATAGCTTGCACGCTTTTCATCATCTTTCAGAAGCTTGGCAATATATTTTTCCAATGTGTCAACTGTCCACCCACTTTCAGCCGCTTTGTTCAACACAGCGAGCCTGCGGTCACTATCTGTGATCTTTAGCAAAGCCCTTGCGTGACGTTCTGACATATTGTTATCGAGAATTATTTTGCGTTCCTCAGTGTTAAGTTTCAGAATACGAAGTTTGTTTGCAACTGTGGATTGAGCAAGTCCCAGACGAATAGCCGCAGATTCCTGAGTCATGCCATATTTTGTGATGAGCTGAGAGATCGCTTCGGCTTCTTCAAAAAAGTTCAGGTCACAACGTTGGATATTCTCTATAAGTGCAATGACCTGCGAACGTTCCTCTGTGGCATTGATAAGTATACACGGCACTGACCTTAGTCCTGCAAGCTTTGCCGCACGCAAACGTCGCTCACCTGACACAAGCTCAAAAGTGCCTTTTACACGCCGCACTGTGAGAGGTTGTATGATACCGTCCTGAGAAATGCTTTTTGCAAGGCTTGTTAGTTCGGCAGGTGAGAAATATCGCCTTGGCTGAACAGGGTTCGGCCTTATCTCTCCTATGGAAATGTCGATTATTTTGCCTAACGTCTGATAGGGTGAAGCCCTTTGTGATTCGTCAGTTTCTTCGCTGAAAGCTTTTGTTAATGTTTTTGGGAAAATGCTCATATTTTATACCTCCGTTTCGTTTTATAATAATCATAACACTTCACGATCCTCAATTCTATATTTTATTCAGAAAACTTTTCTGCTCTTTATGACCTTGATTTTGATATTGATACTTTATTCTTTGTATTATTTTCTAAATTGTCATGGGCTTTGTCGGATAAAGTAAAAATCTGATTTGTTCCATGTGGAACATTTTCAAAAAAATTTGTAAAAGGGTCTTTTCAAAAGTGAAAAATTGTAGTATAATAAATATGATATAATTCTACTAAGAAAAGAGGTCAAGAATATGGGGAAAATAATTGCCGTTTCAAATCAGAAAGGCGGCGTTGGAAAATCTACTACTGTTGTAAATCTTGCAGCGGTTTTTGGACTAAAGGGCAAAAAAGTCCTGATCGTTGACTTTGACCCACAGGGCAATACTACCACAAGCTTTGGTATAAAGAAAAAAAGTATCAGAAATACAGTGTTTGATGTAATATTTGAAGAATGTTCGATATTTGAAGCTGTCGTGCCAACTTCCTGCCGTGGAGTTTCAGTTGTGCCGACAACTCAGGATCTTTCAGGTGCTTCTGTGTCACTTGTGAACGAAAAGGACAGGGCAATGAAGCTTCGCAACGCTCTCATACCTGCAAAAGAATTTTATGACTACATATTTATAGATTGTCCCCCAACTCTCGATATGCTCACAATAAATGCACTTGCGGCGGCTGATTCTGTACTTATCCCTCTCCAATGCGAGTTTCTTTCTTTGGAGGGTCTTGTTGAGCTTCACAATACTATCAACAGAGTAAAAGTTTCTTTCAATCCTGACCTTGATATTGAGGGCATTTTGTTTACAATGTGCGTTGAAAGATACAAGATAACAGGTCAGATAATAAGCGAGGTCAAAAAGCACTTTGCAAAGGAAGTCTTTGAAACTACCATACCGAGAAACGTTGCCTTGTCGGAAGCCCCAAGCTTTGGTGAGCCGGCTATTTATTATGATAAGAAGGCAAAAGGCTCAAAGGCATATGAAAATCTTGCAAAAGAAATAGCTAAAAGAGAAAAGAAAAAAGCGGTAAAGAATAAAGAAAAATAAAGAAAAAATAATGTTCCACATGGAACATTGTATGTTATAATGTGAAAGGAAAATACAATGGCTAAAAAAAGCAAAATGGACAGAGGCTTGGATAGCCTGTTCTTTGATAATTCTATAGATGAGGTCACACGATCTGATAGTGAATCGGTAAAAAATGATGATGGCGATAATGGCATTTTCACAGTAAGAATATCTCTTATTGAGCCTGACAAAAATCAGCCGCGTTCTGAGTTCGATGAGGACGCTCTTAATGAGCTTGCGGAAAATATCAGACAGCATGGTGTTTTGCAGCCTATACTTGTAAGACCTCTTGACAATGGGGGATATAAGATAGTTGCAGGCGAGCGCAGGTGGCGTGCGGCACGTCTGGCTGGACTTGATGAGATACCTGTTTATATAAAGGAGCTTACCGATCTTGAAGCCGCTGAGATATCCCTTATTGAAAATATCCAGCGTAAAGACCTTACACCTCTTGAAGAGGCCGCAGCTTATCAGACTCTTATGGAAACCTATGGTCTTACTCAGCAGCAGGTAGCAGAAGCTGTTGGACGTTCACGTTCCGCTGTGGCAAACTCTATCAGACTTCTTTCCCTTAGCGAAAATGTGCAGAAAATGCTCCGTGACAAAAAGCTCACCGAGGGTCACGCAAAGGTGCTTGCAGGCGTTGCGGATAAGGATACTCAGGAGAAGCTTGCCACAGAGTGTATAGAAAAGGGCTGGACGGTAAGAGAGCTTGAAAAAGCTATCGCCGCTTTGGAAACAAATAAAAAAGCTGAAAAGAAAATAAAGCGTACTATCACAAATCCTATGTATACTGAGTTTGAGATAAGAGTAAATCAAGCTACCGATAAGCTTCGTGTAAGTTTAAGCGAGGATAAAAAAGGCGGCTCAAAGCTTGATGTAAAATTCAGCTCTGATGTTGACGTGGATAAGATACTCAATGCCCTCGCCGAACTTCTTATGAACTGCTAGTTTTATAATTTATATATATAAAAAATGTCTGTTTCGGCAGGCATTTTTTTTATCTCCGTAATACAGCACGTCTGAAATATGAGGAAGTCATAACTAACCGAAAATAGGGGGTTTACAGCGTATAAATCAAGAAAAAATGTGGTAAAAGGTCTTTACAAATTGAAAAATAAGTGGTATACTATAAGAGTTAAAACAGATGTATCCTGAGAAAGTTTGTTATAGCTTACTTTTGAAGAAAATATCTGCTGTCCTTAAACAGACGTGCTTGAAAAAGTACGCTAAAAAGGAAATTTGAGTTTTGAGCTTTTGCTTGAAATATCGAGAAAGGAATGATTCTAAAATGGCAAGAAAAATGAAAACCATGGACGGAAACAACGCTGCTGCTTGGGCGTCATACCCATTTACAGAAGTTGCTGCTATCTATCCAATCACACCATCATCTGTTATGGCAGAAGTAACAGACCAGTGGGCTGCCAAGGGTAAGGAAAACCTGTTTGGCACTCCTGTAAAGCTTGCAGAAATGCAGTCTGAGGCAGGTGCTTCAGGTACAGTACACGGTTCACTTGCAGCCGGTGCGCTCACAACAACATATACAGCATCACAGGGACTTCTTCTTATGATCCCTAACCTGTATAAGATCGCAGGTGAGCTTCTCCCTTGCGTTATCCATGTATCTGCAAGATGTGTAGCTTCACACGCACTTAATATTTTCGGCGACCATTCTGACATCTATGCTTGCCGTCAGACAGGTTTTGCTATGCTTTGTTCTTCAAATGTACAGGAGGTAATGGACCTGGGTACTGTTGCTCACCTTTCAACTATCGAGGGCAGAGTACCATTCATCCACTTCTTTGACGGATTCAGAACATCTCACGAGATCCAGAAGATCGAGACATGGGATATGGAAGACGTAAGAGATATGGTTGACTTCGAGAAGGTGGAGGAGTTCAGAAAGAGAGCTCTTAACCCTGAGCATCCTGTACTTAGAGGTACAGCTCAGAACCCTGATATCTTCTTCCAGGCAAGAGAAGCTTGTAACCCATACTATGACGCTATCCCTGGCATCGTAGAGGATTACATGAACAAGGTAAACGAAAAGATCGGCACAAACTACAAGCTGTTCAACTACTACGGCGCACCAGACGCTACACACGTTATCGTAGCTATGGGTTCTGTTTGTGACACTATCGAAGAAACAATTGATTACCTCAACGAGAAGGAAGGCACAAAGCTCGGTCTTGTTAAGGTTAGACTTTACAGACCTTTCCGTGCTGACAAGCTCGTTGAAGCTATCCCTTCAACTTGTGAGCAGATCTCAGTTCTTGACAGAACTAAGGAGCCAGGTTCTGAGGGCGAGCCTCTTTATCTTGACGTTGTTGCTGCTCTTAAGGGTACACAGTTCCATGATGTAGCTATCGCTTCAGGCAGATATGGTCTTGGTTCTAAGGATACAACTCCTGCACAGATCAAGGCTGTTTACTGGAATGCAAGCTGGAAGGATACATATAAGCCAAGATTTACAATTGGTATCGAAGATGACGTTACAAACCTCTCTCTCGAAACTGAGGGCAAGCTTGACTCTGCTCCAGCAGGCACAACTGCTTGTAAGTTCTGGGGTCTTGGCGCTGACGGTACTGTTGGTGCAAACAAGAACTCTATCAAGATCATTGGTGACCATACAGATCTGTATGCTCAGGCATACTTTGCATATGACTCTAAGAAGTCAGGCGGTGTAACAGTTTCTCACCTGAGATTCGGTAAGACACCTATCAAGTCAACATACCTTATCAATCAAGCTGACTTTGTTGCTTGCCATAACGAGTCTTATATCACTAAGTACAACATGGTACAGGATATCAAGCCAGGCGGAACATTCCTTCTGAACTGCCAGTGGGAGCATGAAGAGCTGGATAAGCACCTCCCAGGTCAGGTAAAGAGATATATCGCTGAGAACAACATCAAGTTCTATACGATCAACGGCGTTAAGATCGGTAAGGAGATCGGTCTGGGCAACAGAATAAACACTGTTCTTCAGTCTGCATTCTTCAAGCTTGCTAACATCATTCCTATCGACGACGCTATCAAGTACATGAAGGACGCTGCTACAGCTTCTTATTCTAAGAAGGGCGACGCTATCGTTAAGATGAACCATGACGCTATCGACGCTGGATGTCAGCAGGTTCACGAAGTTAAGGTTCCTGCATCTTGGAAGAAGTGCAAGGATACTCCAATGGGTATGCCTGCCGCTAAGTGCGCAGATAAGACACTTCAGGACTTCGTAAACAACATTCAGATCCCTTGCAATGCTCAGGAAGGCGACAAGCTCCCTGTTTCAACATTCACAGGTATGGCAGACGGCACATTCCCACAGGGCTCTGCTGCATTTGAGAAGAGAGGTATCGCTGTTGACGTTCCTGCATGGAATGGCGACAACTGTATCCAGTGTAACTTCTGTTCATATGTATGTCCACACGCAGTTATCAGACCTGTTGTAATGACAGACGCTGAGCTGAAGAAGGCTCCTAAGCTTGCTCAGGAGAAGGCAGTAGCTATGACAGGTATGCCTGGTTACAACTTCGTAATGACAATGTCTGCTCTGGACTGCACAGGCTGCGGTTCTTGCGTAAATGTTTGTCCTGGTAAGAAGGGCAACAAGGCTCTCAGCATGATGCCACTTGAAACTCAGCTCGCTGAGCAGGAAGTATTCAACTATGGTCTTACACTTGCTGAAAAGCCAGAAGTATTCGAGAAGTTCAAGGCAACAACAGTTAAGGGCTCACAGTTCAAGCAGCCACTGCTTGAATTCTCAGGCGCTTGCGCAGGCTGCGGTGAAACACCTTATGCTAAGCTCATCACACAGCTCTTTGGTGACAGAATGTACATTGCTAACGCAACAGGCTGCTCATCAATTTGGGGTGGTTCTGCTCCTTCAACTCCATACACAGTAAACAAGGACGGCAAGGGTCCAGCTTGGGCTAACTCACTGTTCGAGGATAACGCTGAGTATGGTTACGGTATGTACCTTGCACAGTCAACTATCAGAAACAGAACTATCGCTAAGGTTCTTGAACTGTCTAAGACAACTAAGGTAGCAGCTCTCAAGAAGGCTTGCGAAGAGTATCTTGAAACAGTAGACGACGGCGAGAAGAACTCACCAGCTACAGATAACCTTATCGCAGCTCTCAAGAAGACAAAGAATAAGGCTACTGAGGAGATCCTTAAGGACGCTGACTATCTGAGAAAGAAGTCAATGTGGATCTTCGGCGGTGACGGCTGGGCTTACGATATCGGATTCTCAGGCGTTGACCACGTTATCGCTCAGGGCGAGGACGTAAACATCTTCGTATTCGATACTGAGGTTTACTCAAATACAGGCGGACAGTCATCTAAGTCAACTCCAACAGGTGCTATCGCTCAGTTCGCAGCAGCTGGTAAGGAAGTTAAGAAGAAGGATCTCGCAGGTATCGCAATGTCTTACGGCTATGTATATGTAGCTCACGTTGCAATGGGTGCTGATTACAATCAGTGCATCAAGGCTATCCACGAGGCAGAGTCTTATCACGGTCCTTCAATCATCATTGGTTATGCTCCATGTATCAACCATGGTATCAAGGGTGGTATGTCAATTGCTCAGACAGAGGAGAAGAAGGCTGTTCAGGCTGGTTACTGGCATCTGTACAGATTCGACCCACGTCTTAAGGCAGAGGGCAAGAATCCATTTATCCTTGATTCTAAGGCTCCAACAGCTGACTATAAGGACTTCATCATGGGCGAGGTACGTTACAACGCACTTGCTAGACAGAATCCTGAGAGAGCTGAGAAGCTCTTTGGTAAGGCTGTTCAGAACGCTAAGGACAGATATGATTATCTGCTCAGATACGCTAAGCTTTACAATACTGAGGAAAAGTAATCTAAGTTACTATAAAAAAGACGCTCATGCACTTCGGTGCGTGGGCGCTCTTTTTTTTCACCACAAAAAAAGGGTACTGCCATGTTGACAGTACCCTTTATATATGCAGTGGCGAACAGCGTTCGACCGTTTCTTTTATCGCATGGTTAAAATATTATGGACTACATATCCTTTTTGATAAGATAAGTTTTCAGTATAGCCGCAGTTGTCTTTGCGTCAGGGAGCTTGTTTTCCATGACCATTTTGTAAGCTTCTTCAAGAGGCATTTTTGTTACATCAAGGAACTCGCCCTCGTCAAGGTGCTGCTCACCGAAATCAAGTCCCTCTGCCATATACATATGGATTATCTCGGTATCATAAGCCACTGTAGGATAAATACAGCCAAGATAAGTCATTTTTTCTGCCGTTGCACCTATCTCCTCTTTAAGCTCACGCTTTCCGCATTCCAAATGATCTTCACCGTATTCAAGCTTTCCTGCAGGTATCTCCATAAGTGCGGTCTTGAAAGGATAGCGGAACTGCTTCACAAAATAAACATTCTCGTCCTCGTCAAGAGCAACGATGCAAACTCCGCCAGGGTGATGAATGACCTCTCTGAGCGTCTTGTAGCCGTTTTCAAGCTCCACTTCATCACAAGTCAGGTGAACGACCCTGCCCTTGTATATCTCTTTTTCACTGATAGTTTTTTCGTTCTGATACATTTTATATCCTCCCTTTCAGGTTTATGCGTTCTTTTCAACAGGCTGAGCTTCTTCTTTTTTCTTTCTGCCTGTAAATCTCACTGCGCCAAGGTAAACGATAAGCGAGCCGAAGCCAACGGCTGTTATTACCTTGCCCCAGAAAAGACCCTTTGTTTCGTAGGTGAACTGGATATCGTTTGAACCCGCAGGACAAAGAACAGCCATAAAGCCGTAATCCACCTTTTCTATTTCCACGTCCTGACCATTCACCTTTGCGCTCCAGCCGTCATCATATGGAACTGAGAAGAACACAAGGTTATCCTTGTCAAGGTCGATCTTGGCGTTGAAGCCGTAAGAATCATAACTGAATGATGAACAACTGTTTGCACGTCTGTCAAGGCAGTTCTGATAATACTGATCTGTTGAGTAGTCAGTACCCTTAAAGCTGTAGTAGCTGAGAATATTATTGTATTTTGCAGCCTGCTCAGGGGTAAGCACAAGGGCTTTCATGAGCATTGATGTCTTGTCTACCTCTGAAGCCTTCTGAATGTCGCTGTCAAGGCAGTAGTAATCATATGTGAAGCCCATTGGTACATAATATTTGTTTTCGTAAATGTTGAAACCGTTCTGAGTATCAACATATTCAAAGCCGTAGAGATTTGCAAGAGTTTCAGGCTTCGATACCTCTGTGATACCTTTTCTCTCACTTTCAGTAAGTTCATTGAAATAGTATTTTACGGAAAACAGGCTTCTTAGCGGATAGACCTTAGTTTCCATTCTTGATGCAACATCTCTCGTTTGTCCGATAGAGCTGTAGAAATCCATGATAGATGTTGAAACAACGCTGTGGAAGCATCTCATTGATGAAAGCTTCCAGAACATACACCAGTTGTCAACATTTTCTGAGGTATCTATTCTGTAGAAATTGTTGTCAGCATTGTAGTTCTCTGATCCAGACTCCAGCTTATCCATGTTGATGTTGTCGCCACCGTTTATTGCTCTGTTGATGTAGTCGGTGTTGTCAGTACCCTGACTTACGCCGTATACGATAGAAGAAGTCATGCAGATGACCACCGCAACCGCCGTCATTGAAGAAGCGATCTTCATGTAGTCGAGCTTCTTCTCTGCGACCACATATATAAGCGTGCCAAGCATTATTATCATTACTATGGTAACGATAGCCTGAATGTAGTAAAGTTCAATATATTCAGGGACTTTGCCATAGGATACAACGCCGTTTTCGCTTGTCGGAAGCAGACCTATGCCAATAAATATCGCACATACTACACAAACAGGCACAAATCCCTTTTTCAAATCGTCCTTGTTTTCTGCGATGACCTTTGCTGTCATAAGGCACATAAGCAGTATAGGCATATAATACCATCTTGCATAATATGACGCATTGAAAAGGACGAAAGAGGAGTTCAATATAGGCACGCAAGCCATTATGCCGAACACGATAATAGCCTTTGTAAGCCAACTGTCTTTGCCTTTCTTTCTCGTTCTCATAAACGCTATAACGCCTGCCATTGAGAACATAGGCAGATAGCCTGCCATTGAAGCCCATCTTGCCTTGTCTGAGTTAAGGATATTAATTCTCGCAGGCATATCGGAAAGCATAAAGAACGATTGGATAATTCTTGGTATTCTTACATTTTCACCGTATATAACAAGGTCAAGTCCATAAAGTCTTTCGTTCACACGGTAGTTGCCCATTACGCTAAGCGCTGACGGCAGGAAGATAACAGCGGATATCATCACACCGATAACAGCCTCAAGGATAAGCAGACCGAACTTCTTCATGTCAATTTCAAAATCCTTGTCAAGGCATCTCAGGAAGAAGTAGATAATAACGAATACGACCTCACAGGCAAAGAAGAAATAGCTTATGGTCGCACATATAGCTACCGCTACCGCAAACGGACCCTTCTTGTTCTTTTGAACCAACAGTTCAAATCCTAAAAGCATGAGAGGGAAGAAAGCAGTTGCGTCGTGGAAGTGGTTGAAGAAAACGTTGTAGGTCTGGAAGCCTGAGAAAGCGTAAAGCAGACCGCCTATAAAGCAGGCGCTTGTGTTGTCAACAAAAAATCTGATGTAAGCGTAGGCTGTTATTGCGGCGATAGCCGTTTTCAGCGCAAGGAGCCATGGTATCAGATAAGGCACTGCACCTGACGGGAAAAGTGTAGTGAGCCAGAAAAATGGCGAGCCAAGGAGATAGAAAGCATATGAGCCAACAAAGCTCGAGCCTAAGTCCGTTCCCCAATCCCAGCCCATGTTTCCGCTGCGAACAGCGTCATGACAGTGCTGATAGAACATCATCTGCTGTGAGTTGAAGTCGCCATAGTAGAGAAAGATGCCCTTGTTCACTATCATAGACGGAATGAACGAGATCATCATGCCGATAAAAGCCACCGCAAACAGCAGCAGATACTTTTCTTTTGGCTTGCTGTCAGGGCTTTTTAGAAGTCCGTTTTTCTTAAACATTGTCTTGTCCTCTTTTTCTTTACTGATAATATATTGGTAAAAAACCATACACAATTCATTATAACACAGCTACATATAAAAATCAACATTTTAAACAGTCTTTAGAACGATTTTGAATAAAAAAGCTCATATGCAATAAGCACATGAGCCAGTCTGTTGCAAAAATGTCAAATCAACGGGCGAACACTGTTCGCCCCTACATACAAACAACGTGAATATGCAAAAGCATATGAGCATAGTTACAATATTATTTATTCCCTTTTCTCTGAACAATAAAGATACCCGAGCATACAAGGATAAGTGCGGCTATCCCCTGAACGCCAAAAATGCCTTTTTCATCAAGCAGGATAGTTGAAAGCAGCACTCCGCACACAGGGTTCATAAAGCCGAAAATCGCCACCTTTGAAACAGGGTTGTGCTTCAAAAGCACTGCCCACAGCGAATATGCCGCCGCTGATACAAAGGCAAGATACAAAAGCATCAAAAAAGCCTTTGCGCTCATGTGACCAAGCCTGCCACCCATTAAAAAGCCTATGACAGTGAGAACTGCTCCACCGAAAACGAACTGCCAGCCGCTAAGCATAACAGGGTCTTCTGTTTCGGAATAGCGCTTCATATACACCGATGAAAAAGCGTATGCACAGGTGCAAAGAAAAATAAATCCGTCCCCGAGAAAATTGAAGCTTACCCCCGAAAGTCCCCCGAGATTTATAACAATGATACCCGAAAAACCAAGTATACAGCCTGCTATTTTCACAGCGGTGAGCTTTTCAAGCTTGTATAAAAGCGATGACACAAGTATCGCAATAAAAACGTTCGCCCCAACTATTATCGCTGCCTTTACCCCCGTTGTGTGGGCTAGACCTATGTAGTAGAAAAAATACTGCAAAATTGTCTGAAAAAGGCTTATTATCATGATCTTTGGTATGGAAGTTTTTGTTGGCAGGAGAATTTTTCTCTCCGCTGTGCTTCCCATGGCAAGAGCCATTAGCCCTGCCACAAAAAATCTTATGCCCCCAAACACAAGCTGAGAGCCGCTGTCATTGGTGGTTATGTTCATAAGGCTGTAGCCTATTTTCACGCAGGAAAATGCACTTCCCCACAGCATACAGCATATGGACGCAAGGACAGCCACTACCCATGTTTTTGTCAGAATATCTTTTTTCTCGTTCATACATTATCCTATCTATAGCAAATTGTGGATCTTCACAGAAAGACCGCAGCGGCGTAAAATGCTGCTGCGGTCGAAAGTTACTTTTTGTCTTTTTTTGCTTTCTTTTCCTTCTTGCGTTTCTTCTTGTTTTCCTTTATTATCTTCAAAGGGTCGCCGAAACGTTCCTTATCGTCCTTGACAGGCTCTATAGTTTCGCTCTTTGTCATGATATCCGTCATTTGCTGTAAAAGCATCGACTCCTCGAACATATCCACAGCTTCCTCGCAGGTGTCAGCCTTGCCGTCCACAAGAAACTGTTTTATCTGCTGAACGTTCTTCATATAGTCAAGTGACATGAAAGGCACTCTCTTTTCAAGAGCCTTGTAGTAATCATCTCTCTGACGTTCTACCTGCTTTATTCTGTCATCAAGCATTATTATCTGTTCGTTTATGCCCTCGTTCACTTCAACCTGCTTCTGTTCAGCAGCAGTAAGTCTGTATTTGTTCAGTGCGATACCGAAAACGCCTGCACCGATAAAAATAAGTGCACCTGCAATAATGCCCACTATAATAAGCTTTGTGCCAAGGAGCAGCCACAGCAGCAGAAAAGCCACCAATCCAATGCCGATGCTTATGCCTAAAGACTTAATTATTTTATTTTTTATATTGAAGTTTTTAACAACATAATCGTTGTCATGGATATAAGTTTTGAGGTATTCTTTATTTTCCTTGCTGACCGTTACAGCGTCCTCAAACTCAAAATATCTTTCAAAGTATTCGGCAGCACGGTCAATTTTTTCAAGCTCAGTTTCGTTAGCCATATATACTCCCTCAGATCACGAAAAAATTTCTAAAAGCAGAACCTTTTAGTCTTTTGCGTGGTGCGTGATAGTGAACACTGCACAAATAACACGCTTTATTTCCCACCATATTACTACAATTATAACACACGGCATGATTTTTGTCAACCATATTAAGCATAGTTTTCGTAAAAATAAGACACGGACTTCTGTAATTAGATTTTTATAGACAGGTAAAAAAAGAGGACGAACACAGTCCATCCTCCGATATGCTTAAGTATCTTACTCTGCTGTTTCGTTGTTTGTAACAGCAATGTCAGGAGCTTCGCCATTTTCAGCAGCTTCTTTAGCCGCCTTGCGCTCCTTTGCTACTCTTATGAGAGTCTGCTTGATAGACTCAAGCATTTCCTGAGTGAAAGGAAGGTTCTCGCCAAATGGGTTTACAACAAATCCCTGTACCTTTGGCGTCTGCTCAGTGAGAGCAGCTATATCCTGAAATCTCATTGCAAAGCTCTGGAATGGCTTGTCATACTGGAGCTTCTTAGCTTCCTCCGGGGAAGTGAAAACAGGGAAAAATGTGCCGTTTGTTTTGTTGTTGTTGAGAAGAATGAACTTAGCCTTGCTCTTGTCCTCAAAATTAACATGGTTTTCAGCGTCGGCAACAAGCTCTGTTGTCTTTTCTACCATTGCAGGCACGAGAAATGTGCAGGCAAGTGCTGTGTTTATTACCTTGTTTTGAGTTTCGGCACAGAAATTCTTTCTCATTTCTGCGATAGCTTCTATAAGCTTAGGGTTGTTGTCGAAATTTGGTTTCTGATTGTTAGCCTTGAGTTCTGCCATTTTTAATTACTCCTTGTCTGTTTCTTCAAGATTTGTTTCGATTATAAATTTAGGTCTAGCCTTTGTTTCCAAATAGATCTTGCCTATATATTCTCCGATAATGCCTATAGCCAAAAGCTGAAGTCCGCCTATCGCCCATATAGACGTGATAGTTGAAGCCCAGCCCTGAACGGTGTGCCCCACTGCCCATGTTATAAGGAAATATATAAGCATTATAAGTGATACTAAAAATACTATTATACCGATAGTGGTGATAAATCTTATAGGCTTTACAGAAAGAGAGGTTATTCCCTCAACTGCAAAAGAAAGCATTTTTTTCAGCGGATATTTAGATTCGCCCGCCACACGCTCGTTTCTTACATACTTAACGATGTCGCTCTTGAAGCCAACCATAGGCACAAGACCTCTCAGAAACAGATTTACTTCCTTAAACTCTGCCAGAGCGTCTATAGCCCTTTTGCTCATAAGTCTGTAATCAGCGTGATTATATGTTATCTCAACGCCCATATGCTCCAAAAGCTTGTAATATGCCTGAGCAGTTCCTCGCTTGAAAGCGGTATCCTTTTCTCTCGATGAACGAACGCCGTAAACAATATCACAGCCCTCTGCCCTCTTATCAAGGAAGCCGTCAATAGCGTTTATATCGTCCTGCAAGTCAGCGTCCATGGAAACAACGATATCAGCATAGTTTCTCGCCGTCATAAGACCAGCCAGCAGTGCGTTCTGATGACCTTTGTTTCTTGAGAGTTTAAGACCTGTGAAAACAGGGCTTGCTTCGTGGAGCTTCTGTATTATCTCCCACGTTTTGTCCTTTGAGCCGTCGTCAACGAACATGACCTTGCTGTTCTGTGCGATACGACCTTCTGCCTTCAGCTCATCGAGCTTTTTTATAAGCGCTTTCGCTGTGATAGGCAACATTTGTTCTTCGTTGTAGCATGGTATCACTACATACATAGTTTCTTTCATTTTGTTCTCTTATCCTTTCTCATATTCGATCCCGAACAGGCGGCAAGCGTTTCTATTTGTAATGTCAAGCACTTCCTGCGGATCGAGTTTTTTTATCTCAGCCACGACCTTTGCCACTTCTTCTATCATAGGGCTTTCGCACCTCTGTCCTCTGTAAGGAGGGGGCGCCATATAAGGACAGTCCGTTTCAAGAAGAAGCCTGTCCATTGGGACAACTTCAAGAGCACGTTTGGCTTTTTTAGCATTTTTAAAAGCAAGCGCACCTGTAAACCCGATATACATACCAAGCCCAAGCACTATCTCTGCGGTCTCCGCCGAGCCTGAAAAGCAGTGAACTACACCTGACGGCGCATATTTGTTCAGCACGTCAAGGCAGTCCTGAGTGGCTTCACGGCAGTGAACTATAACAGGCAGACTTTTCTTCACAGCATATTCCACCTGCTTGTCAAAAAGCTTTATCTGTCTTTCTTTGTCATATCCCTCATAATGATAGTCAAGCCCTATCTCACCAATCGCAACAAGCTTGTGAGTAGAGCAGGCTTTCAAATAAAGCTCGTCAAGCACCTGCATATAATTTTCAGGAAGAGTATCCATACACTCAGGGTGAAAGCCCACAGAGGTATAGAAATTCTCATATTTTTTCGCAGTTTCGATTCCGAACAAAGACGATCTTTCGTCCGTTGCGGCATGGCAGACCTTGTCTACAGGAGAGTCAGGGTCGCAAAGAAGCCTGTCAAGGACTTCGTATCTGTCCTCATCGAAAGCGTGATCGTCATAGTGACAATGTGAGTCAAATATATTTTTTATGGCAAGGACGTCCTTTCGTAAAAATATACAAACATATTATATCACAACTCGCCAATTTTGTAAAGCTTTTTATTGTAAAAACGGGCATAAAAAACGGGCGAACAAACCGTTCGCCCGCAAAGATCTTTATTTTACTAGAAAGCTATCTTCTTTTCGATATAAGCTACCAGCTCGTCGATCTTGACACGCTCCTGCTCCATTGTATCTCTGTCTCTTACTGTTACACAGCCGTCCTCAACAGAATCAAAGTCATATGTGATGCAGAATGGTGTACCGATCTCGTCCTGACGGCGATATCTCTTACCGATAGAACCTGCCTCGTCATAGTCAACAAGGAAGTGCTTTGAAAGCTCTGCATAAAGCTCGCCTGCCTGCTCGCTGAGCTTCTTGGAAAGCGGAAGAACACAAGCCTTGAAAGGAGCAAGTGCAGGGTGGAAACGCATAACAGTTCTAACGTCAGGCTTCTCCTCTGTGCCGATGTTCTCTTCGTCATATGCTTCGCAAACAACTGTCAGGAACAATCTCTCAACGCCAAGGGAAGGCTCGATAACGTATGGAACGTATCTCTCGTTTGTTTCAGGGTCAAAGTAATCAAGGCTCTTGCCGCTTGTCTTGATGTGCTGATTAAGGTCATAATCAGTTCTGTCGGCAACGCCCCAAAGCTCGCCCCAGCCAAATGGGAAGAGATACTCAAAGTCAGTTGTAGCCTTTGAATAGAAGCAAAGCTCCTCAGGTGAATGATCTCTCAGACGAAGGTTTTCTTCCTTGATGTTAAGGCTAAGGAGCCAATCCTTGCAGAAGCCTCTCCAGTAGTTGAACCACTCAAGGTCTGTGCCCGGCTTGCAGAAGAACTCAAGCTCCATCTGCTCAAACTCACGAACACGGAAAATAAAGTTACCCGGAGTGATCTCGTTTCTGAATGACTTACCTACCTGTGCAACACCGAAAGGTACTTTCTTTCTTGTTGTTCTCTGGATATTTGCAAAGTTTACAAAGATACCCTGTGCAGTTTCAGGACGCAGATAAAGCTCAGACTTTGAGTCCTCAGTTACACCCTGAAATGTCTTGAACATAAGGTTGAACTGACGGATATCAGTGAAGTTGTGGCTTCCGCAATCTGGGCATGGGATCTGCTTTTCCTTGATGTAGTCCATCATCTGCTCGTTTGTCCAGCCTGCAACGTTAGTGCCGTCAAAATCTTCGATAAGGTTGTCCGCTCTGTGACGTGTCTTACAGTCCTTGCAGTCCATAAGAGGGTCAGAGAAACCGCCAATGTGACCTGAAGCCACCCAAGTCTGCGGATTCATAAGGATAGCGGAGTCAAGACCAACGTTGTACTTGTTCTCCTGAATGAACTTCTTTCTCCAAGCGTTCTTGATGTTAGTTTTCAGCTCAACGCCAAGCGGACCGTAGTCCCAAGTGTTTGCAAGACCGCCGTAGATCTCGCTTCCAGGGTATACAAAGCCTCTGTTTTTACAGAGAGCCACGATCTTATCCATGGTTTTTTCAGAATTATTCATGAAACATTCTCCTTATACAAAATATAATACTACCATTATATTTTATAGCAAAATTCCGCAAATGTCAAGGCGTTTCAGCGATTTATTACTTTGTGTAGTTATATGGCTTTTTATCGTTGCAAAAAATCACGCATTGTGCTATAATAAAATAGTATCGCTATGACTATTCATGTATTGGAACATATTAGGAGAATTTGACTTGATGAACAGTTTTTTTATCGGAAACGTTGAAATAGAAAAGACCGCCGCATTAGCACCCATGGCGTCGGTGGCAGATAAATCATATCGCCTTATGTGCAAAGAGTATGGTGCGTCATATCTTGTGAGCGAAATGATATCATCGAAGGGTCTGTGCTTTGGTGACAAAAAGACTGCACGTCTTTGCGAGATTGAGAAAGAGGAACGCCCCTATGCTTTGCAGCTTTTCGGGGAAGACCCTTATTATATGGGAAAAGCGGCTTATAAGCTCAACGATTATTCCCCTGATATCATTGATATAAACATGGGCTGTCCTGTGCCTAAGATAGTCGGCAACGGCAGTGGCTCTGCACTTATGAAGCTTCCTGACACAGCGGCAGAGATATGCAGAGAGGTGGTAAAAAACGCAAACTGCCCCGTTACAGTGAAATTTCGTGCAGGCTGGGACGAAAACAGCATAAATGCAGTGGAGTTTGCAAAGCTCATGGAGCAGGCAGGGGCAAGCGCCGTCACCTGTCACGGCAGGACGAGAACGCAGTTTTATTCAGGCAAAGCCGATTGGGATATAATAAAGCAGGTAAAAGGGGCTGTGAAGATACCTGTTATCGGAAACGGTGACGTTGTTGACGGAGAAAGCGCAAAGGCAATGTATGAGCAGACTGGCTGTGACCTTGTGATGATAGGCAGAGGAAGCTATGGCAGACCATGGGTTTTCCGTGACGTGAAGCATTATCTTGAAACAGGGGAAAAGCTTCCTGAGGTGAGCATAGAAGAAAAAATGGCAGTGATGAAAAAGCACTGCGAGCTTATATGCAAATACAAGGGCGAACGTCAGGGCATGAAAGAAGCCAGAAAAAACTGCGCATGGTATGTTAAAGGGCTGAAAGGCTCTGCAAGGCTAAGAGCGCAGTGCGGTGGGCTTAATACCATTTCTGACCTTTATGAGATGATAGACCACATACTTGCAAACGAGTTAGGAGAATAAACAATGGGAATTTTATCCGTAGTAGGAACGCCTATAGGCAACCTTGGAGATATGACATACCGTGCAGTTGAGACCCTAGAAAAGGCTGATTTTATCTGTGCCGAGGACACAAGAGTTACCGCAAAGCTTCTCAATTATTTTGACATAAAAACGCCACTTGTGAGTTATCACGAACACAATGCAAAACAGGTGGGCGAGAGCATTTTGAACAGGATAATGGCAGGCGAGAACGCCGCTATCGTCACAGACGCCGGTATGCCCTGCATTTCAGACCCTGGGGAGCTGCTTGTAAAGCTGTGCGCTGAAAACGGTGTGAAAGTGGAGGTAGTACCAGGTCCGTCAGCGGTGGTATCAGCACTTGCCATAAGCGGACTTGACACTGCAAGATTTCAGTTCGAGGGCTTTTTGTCAACCACCAAGAAGCAAAGATTAAATCATCTTGCCTCGGTAAAAAACTGCACGAACACTCTTATTTTCTATGAAGCGCCCCACAAGCTCATCTACACTTTGAAGGATATGCTGGAATATTTCGGTGACAGAAGAATATCTCTTTGCAGGGAGCTTACAAAGATACACGAAGAAGTTTTCCGCACCACTCTTGCGCAGGCTGTGGAGTATTATGAAGCCAACAAGCCAAAGGGCGAATTTGTGCTTGTTATCGAGGGTGCAAAAGAGGACGAGCTTTGCCCTGCGGAGAATATAGAGGAAGCTTTGGAACAAGTAAGATCCCTTGTGGAAAAGGGTATGCGTGGAGCTGACGCTTGCCGTGAGATAGCAAAGGCGACGGGATTTTCTAAGGGGGAGCTTTACGGACACTTGTTTAAATGAGGAATGAGGAATTAAGGTATCGCCTGCGGCGATTATCATTTCTCGTAGGGGCGAACATTGTTCGCCCGTTGGCTTTCGCAATTTGTATATTATATATTAATTTAGATTTTTTGAGGTGATTTTATGAGCATAAAAGAATACATCGGCGGACAGTGTGCCGACCCAGAGGGATTGGGCGGTATAGCCTGTGCAAAATTCATGAATTTTTTCAATGCAGAGCACTACAGAGCGGTGAAAAAATTTGTCTGCAAGCTTGACGGTGCAAGGATATTGGATATAGGCTTTGGAAACGGTGTGACTATCAAAAAGCTTAGCAAGAATATAAACGCTAAGTTCTATGGAGTCGATATTTCTGCGGATATGGTGGAAAAAGCCAAGCGAGAAAACCGTGACGGAGTGAATACCAACAAGGTGATCTTACAGCAGGGAAAAGCTGAGGAGCTTCCTTATAATGACGATTTTTTTGACACTGTTTACACTGTGAACACCATTTATTTCTGGGAGGACACCGCAAAAGTTCTTGACGAGGTAAGGCGAGTTCTCAAAGACGGCGGCAATTTTATCTGCACATTCTATACAAAGGGCTACCTTGATAAGCTCCCGTACTGCGACACAGGTTTTGACAAGTTCACTCCTCAGCAGGTGCGTTCAATGGCTAGAGAGCGTGGCTTCCATGATGTAAAAGTCAAAATTCTGAGCGACTGCAAAGCGTATTGCCTTATTGGCACGAAAATAGAGGGCGAATAAGGTGGCAGATGTGACCATTGTGCCTCTTTCAGAGGAAAACGTACAGCTTTTTTCACAAACTGCGGCGAAAATTCTGCCCGAAGCTTGGAGTTTTGAAACCTACAAAAAACAGCTTTCAAACCCTGACGATATATCGTTTCTTGCCCTTTGTAATGGCGAAGCCGCAGGCTTTATAAGCGTGTGGTGCGTTTGCGGAGAAGCTGAGATAAACAATATAGGCGTTTTGGAGAAGTTCCGCAGAATGGGCATTGCAAAAGCCCTTTTTGACAGCGCATACAATGCCGCAAAGGCTGAAAAATGGTATCTTGAAGTGCGGGAATCAAACCTTGGGGCTATACAATTTTACGAAAAGCAGGGCTTTGAGAGGGTAGGCATGAGAAAAAATTTCTACACCGCCCCCACGGAAAATGCTGTTTTAATGGCACTTCAACCCACTGAAAATGGAGAAATAAATGACATATAACGATTTTACATTTGAGTCCTTGGGCGAGGGCATTGAGATATGTATATCTGACGAACACCGCTTTGGTACTGACGCTTTTCTGCTTGCGGATTTTTCAGCAGGACGGCACAAGGATATCTGCGCAGACCTTTGCACAGGAAGCGGCATAATAGCGCTTCTTCTGCACAAATTTTACAAGCCACAGAAGATATATGCTGTTGAGATACAGGAAAAGGCTCACGAACAGCTTAAAGTATCTCTTGAGAGGTCGAAAATAGACACTATCCAGCCTGTTTTGGGCGACTTGAATGATTGGCGAAGCGAAAAAGAGCTTGACCTTATCACCTGCAATCCGCCTTACAAGATAAACAACACAGGTGCGAAGAATGACAGAGAAGCGGTTTCTATCGCACGCCATGAAATGCTCTGCACTATTGATGACGTGTGCAGATGTGCAAAGAAAAATCTGAAATTCGGTGGCAGGCTTTGCATATGCAACCGCCCCGAGCGCCTATGCGATATAATGGTGGCAATGAGAGCCAGCGGCATCGAGCCGAAGCGTTTGCGGACAGTTCACAAAAACCCAGAGTGTCCCCCATGGCTTATTCTCGTTGAGGGCAAAAAGGGCGGAAAGCCTTTTGTGCAGATAGAAAAGCCGTTGTATGTGCGTTCGGTTGACGGGGGAAACTCGGCGGAGATGAAGAGAATATACGGACTGGAATAGTGAGGAATGAGGAGTGAGGAATGAGGAATTAAGGTATCGCCTGCGGCGATGATTATTTTTTCGTAGGGGCGACCTTTGTTCGCCTGCTTGTTCCAACACTTTTTGCGATTTTATTTGTAGGGGTGAACACTGTTCGCCCGCTTGCTCCAATTTGTCTGCTTATTAAATGTATATGATATGCTTATATTTACGAAATAAAAAGAGGGTAATATAATGAAGATTTTAGGAATAGAAAGCTCCTGCGATGAAACAGCCTGCTCTGTTGTTGAAGACGGAAAAACGGTGCTTTCAAATATAGTTGCAAGTCAGATAGACGAACACAGGCTTTATGGTGGAGTTGTGCCTGAGATAGCCTCACGCCGCCATGCGGAGAACATAACATGGGTAACAAAAGCCGCTCTTGAAGAAGCAAACTGCACAATGGAGGATATCGACGCTGTTGCAGTGACCTATGCTCCGGGACTTATCGGTGCACTTCTCGTGGGAGTAAGCTTTGCAAAGGGACTTGCCATGAGTGCAGGCAAGCCTCTTGTGCCTGTTCACCATATCGCAGGTCACATTGCCGCAAACTATATCTCTCACCCTGAGCTTAAACCGCCTTATCTTTGCTTGGTCGTGTCGGGAGGACATTCACATATTGTAGAGGTGCTTGATTATTCAAGATATCATGTTATAGGCAGAACAAGAGATGATGCCGCAGGCGAGTGCTTTGACAAGGTAGCGAGAACATTGGGCTTTGAATACCCTGGTGGAAAGTTTATCGACAATGCCGCAAAGTCAGGTGATCCTAATGCCTATAAGCTCCCTCACCCAAAGGTGCAGGGCAGTGAATATGACTTCTCATTCAGCGGACTAAAAACTGCCGTTATAAACCTTGTGCATAATGCCACACAAAAGGGCGAAACTGTCAATGTGAACGATATGGCGGCTTCGTTCCAGAACACCATATCTGACATTCTTGTAGACAAAGCGATGCTTGCCGCAAAAGATCTTGGGTATACTACCATAGGGCTTGCAGGCGGCGTTTCGGCAAACTCAGGGGTAAGAGAGAAGCTTCAAAAAGCCTGTGACAAGCGTGGCTATAAGCTTTATATGCCTGAGTTCAAATACTGCGGCGATAACGGAGCAATGATAGCCTGTCAGGGATATTTTGACTATCTTGCAGGCAGACGAGCAGACGAAAGCCTTAACGGCATTGCAACGCTGTCGCTGGATAAGATTTCGGAATAATTTTATGGATAAACCTGTAAGGAAAATCATAAGACTTGATAATTATGATTATTCCAAAAATGGACTATACTTCATCACCATATGTACTATTGATAAAAACGAGTTGTTGTGGGCAACAGATGTAGGGGACGGCGCCCCCGACGTCCCGTTATGTTGCGCACACGCTGTCGGAAAGGTCTATCTTTCAAGCTTTGGTAAAATTATCAGAGATAATATCCACAGAGCAAACAGTGTCTATGATGACAAAAAGATATTGCAATATGTCATAATGCCAAATCATATCCATTTTATACTGAAAATCGGTGCGGGAGTCAGCGGGACGTCGAGGGCGCCGTCCCCTACAAACGAGATAGTTCCACAGTATGTGTCAATGTTGAAAAGATTTATAAATAAGGATATTGGTTTTAATATTTTTCAGCGTTCATATTATGACCATATCATCAGAAACCAAAAAGAATATATAGCAATTTCAAAATACATACACAATAACCCTTTCAAGTGGGACGTTGACGAGTATAATCCAAGAAATGAGAACAATAAAGCGGAGGTGCTTGGACTAGAATGAAACTACTAGCCATAGACGGAAACAGCATAATGAACAGGGCTTTTTACGGAATAAAGCTGCTGTCAAATTCAAAGGGACAGTTCACGAATGCCCTTACGGGGTTTATGAATATTTACCTCAAGGAGATAGGTGAGGTAAAGCCTGACTGCGTGGCAGTGGCTTTCGACCTTAAAGCCCCTACTTTCAGACACAAGGCGAATGCCGCATACAAAGCCAACCGAAAGGGTATGCCTGAGGAGCTTGCTCAGCAAATGCCTGTGATAAAAGAGCTTTTGGGCGACCTTGGTATAAAGATAGTACAGTGCGAGGGCTATGAAGCAGACGATATTCTCGGTACGCTCTCAAAAGCCGCCGCAGATTCAGGCAACGAGTGCTATATCCTCACTGGTGACAGGGACAGCTTTCAGCTCGTTTCCGACCGTGTGACAGTGCGCCTTGCCACCACAAAGGAAACAAAGATATATACCCCTGACAGGATAATGGAAGAATACGGCGTTACCCCTCGCCAAATGATCGAGGTAAAGGCTCTTATGGGAGATACCTCAGACAATATCTCAGGCGTAAAGGGCATTGGCGAAAAGACCGCACTTTCCCTTATCAAGCAGGAGGGCGATGTCAAGACCCTTTATGAACACCTCGCAGATATCAAGCTTACCCCGTCTGTGCGCACAAAGCTTGAAAATGGTCATCAGGACGCTATAGACAGCCGTTTCCTTGCCGAAATATGTCTTGAAGCCCCTGTTGATAAAGCTACAGAGTTTTATAAGCTGGGCGAGGTTGATACCGAGAAAACAAAGGCTCTCCTTGCCGACCTTGAAATGATGCGCCTTATAGACAGATTGGGTCTTAGCGGAAAAGCTGTGGAAAGCGCTGACAGCGCAGTGCAGGAAAGCAAGCTAAAGCTTTCCGACCTGCCTAAGTTTGAGGTCAAGCCACTTGATGAGAGCGTTATATCTGTTCTCGGCAAGGACAAAACAGTGTATTTTATCTTTGCCGACAATAAGCTTTCTATCCTCTGTAACGATGTTATCTACACCACCGAGGACAATGCAATTATCACAGCTTTCATGGGAACAGCCTGCAAAAAAATAACCTTTGAGGGCAAAACTGCCCATAAGTTTGCGTTCTCAAATGGCACTCACCTTGAAAACCTCACTTTCTGCTGCGACCTTGCAGGATATCTTCTCAATTCACAGTCAAGCGAGTATACAGCGGAAAATCTTTGTCTTTCATATAAGTGCCTTTACCGCTCTGATATGGGGGAATATGCAGACCTTTCAAGCCTGCCTGCTCTTAGTGAAAATCTGAAAAAACAGCTTGAAATGACAGAAATGACAAAGCTATTCGACGATATCGAAATGCCACTTTGCGAAGTGCTTGCTTCAATGGAGTTTTACGGTGTAAAGGCTGACGCAGAGGGCATAAAGGCTTTCGGTGAGGACTTGAAAATAAAGATAGACGAGCTTACCTCGCAGATATATATGTATGCAGGCAAGGAGTTCAATATAGCCTCCACAAAACAGCTTGGGGAGGTGCTTTTCGAGGACTTAGGTCTGCCTGCAAAGAAGAAAACAAAGTCGGGCTATTCCACTAATGCGGACGTTCTTGAAAGCCTTATGGACAAGCACCCTATCGTGCCTCTTATCGTTGAGTACCGCACCCTCACAAAGCTCAATTCCACCTATGTTGACGGACTTTTGAAGCTTATCCACCCTGACGGCAGAGTCCATTCTGTTTTCAAGCAGACCGAAACAAGAACAGGAAGGATATCTTCCACCGAGCCTAATATGCAAAATATCCCCGTGAGAAAAGAGATAGGCAGGAATATGCGTAAATTCTTTGTTGCCGAGGACGGCTATACTCTTCTTGACGCTGACTACAGCCAGATCGAGCTTAGAGTGCTTGCTTCCGTGTGCGGTGACAAAAATATGCAGGAAGCTTTCTCAGAGGGCAGAGATATCCATACCTCAACGGCGGCACAGGTCTTTGATATCCCCGAGGATTTTGTCACACCTGAAATGAGAAGTGCGGCAAAGGCTGTAAACTTTGGTATAATCTATGGCATAGGTGCATTTTCTCTGTCAAAGGATATCGGCGTAACGGTAGCGGAAGCAAAAAGATACATCAAGAATTATCTTGACAACTTCCCGAAAGTATCTGAATTTATGGACAAGACAGTTGATGACGGCATAAAAAACGGCTATGTCACCACCCTTTTCGGCAGAAGAAGATATATCCCTGAGCTTTCTGCTTCAAACAAGGTCTTGCAGGCTTTTGGAAAGAGGGCGGCAATGAACGCACCTATCCAAGGTGCGGCGGCTGATATCATCAAGATAGCAATGGTAAGAGTATACAAAAAGCTCAGAGAAGAAGATCTTGACACAAGACTTATTTTGCAGGTGCATGACGAGCTTATTATAGAAGCGGCTGAAAAAGACAAGGACAGAGCCGAAAAGATACTCAAAGATGAAATGGAAAACGCTGTAAAGCTTGCTGTGCCAATGACAGTGGACGTAAACAGCGGCAGAAGTTGGTATGAGGCGAAAGATTGATTTATTTTAGTGAGGAATGAGGAATTAAGGTATCGCCTGCGGCGATGATCTTGATTTCTATATGTAGGGGCGAACAGCGATCACCTGTTTATCCATATTGCTTATTTTATATGTTTTGCCCTTATTATCTTTGTCACCTTCGTGGTTTGGCTGACAATTTGTTTGTGATTGTTGACGACTTTTTGACGGCTGTCGCAATAATACTTGACTTTTGTGAAATTTGTGGTATAATTCTCTATGTAAAAAGTGTGTAAGAAAGATAGATAAAAAGTAGAATAATAGGAATTTGAAAAACGAAAAGGGGCTGGGAAAATGAAAAAATTGCTTTTTGTGTTCAACCCCCATGCTGGCAAGGGACAGATAAAAGATAACCTTTGCGACATTGTGGATATTTTTACAAAGGGCGGCTATGAGGTAGTCACCTACCCTACGCAGGCTAAGCTTGACGGCTATAACAAGCTTTGCAAGTGCGGTCAGGATTATGATATGATAGTCATATCAGGCGGTGACGGAACATTGTCTGAGGCTGTCAAGGCAATGATGACATTTGATAAGAAAATACCGCTTGGATATATTCCTGCCGGTTCAACAAATGATTGTGCTCAGTCTTTGAGCATACCGAAAAAAATGCTTGACGCCGCAAGGGAGATAGTTGACGGTGTGTATTTTGATTATGACGTTGGTAAGTTCAACGGTCAGTATTTTGTGTATGTAGCAGGCTTTGGCGCTTTCACTGACGTTTCTTATGAAACCTCACAAACGATGAAAAACAAGTTTGGTCATGCCGCATATGTGGCAGAAGGGATAAAAAGGCTTTCAAAGATAACAGGTCAGCAAATGAGAGTGGAGCATGACGGCGAGGTAATAGAAGGAAGCTTTATACTCGGTCTTATCTCAAACACTATCTCAGTGGGCGGAATGAAAAAGCTTATTGCTTCCGGGGTGTGTTTTGACGACGGACTTTTCGAGGTGGTTCTGGTAAAGACCCCTAAGAACGCTATCGAGCTGAGCAACACCATAAATGAAGCAGTGCTTAATAAGCTCAACGATAAGCATTTTGTGACTTTCAAGACCTCAAAGGTCACATTCACAAGCGTGAACGAAGTGCCTTGGACGCTGGACGGAGAGTCAGGCGGAAAGCATACATATGTTGAGATAGAAAACTGCAAGCAGGCAATAAGATTCAAACTCAAACCCAATGACATAACCGCAGAGCAAACGGCTGTTCAGTGCAGTGCAGGAGATATGATAATGACCGAGGACGGTCACCCTGTTGTCATTGAAGATCAGTATGAGATAGAAGATTAAGCTGTTTTGTAGGGGCGGACTTTGATCGCCCGCCTTTCAATAGATATTTGACAAAATAAAAGCGGACGAGTTCTTTTCGTCCGCTTTTTGCATATGCCTATTTTTTGTTTTTTAGCCGAAACTGTGAGGGGGTCATGTTGTATCGCCTTTTGAACTGCCGCATGAAATGCACGTCATTTTCGTATCCGCATACAGCGGCAATGTTTTTCACTGTCATGTCAGTGCTGAGAAGATAGTATTCAGCGTTTTTCATTCTCGCACATAGTATATCCTCATAACAGCTCACACCGAAGCGTGAGGTGTAAAGATACTGAAAGTGTGAGGGGCTTACGCTGAGAGTTTTCGCCATATCGGCAATGTTCCTGCTCCCGGAGGGGGAGCTGTAGATGTCAGCCCTGAGCCGCTCAAGTGCGTCAGCGTAGTGACTGCGCTTTCTTGGCGGCTGACCGCTCTTGCTGAGAGAATATTCCTCTCCAAGTCTTATGAGCAGCATTCTGAGCATAAGCTCGATATAATCCTCACGCCTGCCGCTTTCAGATAAGCTGAGTCTGCTTATGGTGGATAAGATATCCTCAGTTTTCTCTGCGTCTGATAACATAAAAATCGTATCATATGGGAGTGAATAGTCACGGGTGAGCGTATCGTCGCAATCAAAATGAAGCCAGTGGTTTATGTAAAATCCCTTGCAGGCACGGTATATCTGCTCAGTGCCTTTTTTGTATAGTATTGCGCTGTCAGGGGAAACTGAGTATTCCCTGCCGTGCAAACGCACCACCGCAGAGGATTTGAATATAAGCAGAAGATTATCCCCCGAACCGTTTGGACGGCGTATATCAAAAGACCCGTCATGGCTGTAGTTTAGTCCCAAAGCGTGAAGTTCCATAGGTTTTCCCTTTCTAATTTCGTATGATGTATCAGTATAATAATAGGATATATCATTGTTGTTTTTTTGTCAAGTGATAAAATATAATTGAAACTAAAATCATATACATCAAGGAGGTCACAATGAAGAATATTTCAATGCTTATCAATACCGCAGACAAACGTTCCCACATCAACCCGGAGATATACGGACACTTCTCCGAACATCTTGGCAGATGTATCTATAACGGAATGTACGTTGGCGAAAATTCTGAGATACCGAACATAAAAGGCGTAAGAAAAGACGTTATCGAAGCTTTCAAGGAGATAAAAATGCCTGTTCTCCGCTGGCCGGGCGGCTGCTTTGCAGACGAGTATCATTGGAAGGACGGCATAGGCGAAAAAACACAGCGCAAGAAAATGATAAACACCAACTGGGGTGGCGTGACGGAGGATAACTCTTTCGGAACAAATGAGTTCTTTGACTTGTGCGAGGAGATAGGCTGTGAACCGTATCTTGCAGGAAATCTCGGAAGCGGCACTGTTCAGGAGCTTTCCGAGTGGATAGAATATATCACCTTTGACGGTGTTTCGCCTATGGCTGACTTGAGAAGAAAAAACGGCAGAGAAAAGCCTTGGAAGCTTAAATATCTTGGTATAGGCAACGAAAACTGGGGCTGCGGCGGCTCGATGCGCCCTGAGTATTACTGTGATGAATACAGAAGATATCAGAGCTTTTGCAAGAATTTCAGCGGCAATGAGCTTTACAAAATTGCCTGTGGACCAAATTCCAACGATTATAACTGGACGGACGTTGTAATGTCAAACCTTGGGGAGTGGCACACAAAGGCTATCTCTTTGCACTATTACACCGTTCCTACAGGAGATTGGAACAAAAAGGGCAGTGCAACTGAGTTTTCAGACGAGGAGTATTACGAAACCATATCAAAAACTCTATATATGGACGAGCTTATAAAACGTCACAGCGAGATAATGTCACGCCGTGATCCAGAGGGTAAGATAGGTCTTATAGTTGACGAGTGGGGCTGTTGGTATGACGTTGAGGAGGGCACAAACCCAGGTTTCCTCTATCAGCAGAACACAATGCGTGACGCTATCGTGGCGGCTTGCAATTTGAACATCTTCAATAACCACAGCGACAAGGTAGTAATGGCAAACCTTGCGCAGGCAGTGAACGTTTTGCAGGCTCTTATCCTCACAGAGGGCGAGAAAATGGTAAAAACGCCTACATATCACGTCTTTGACCTTTTCAAAACTCATCAGGGCGGCGAGCTTTGCTATAGCCATGCCGACAACTGTCAGGCAGGCGGCAAGATTCCGATGATATCACAGTCTGCCTCAGTAAAGGACGGCGTCCTCACTGTCACTATAGCGAACTGCTCTATAGATGATGACGCTCATATCTGCTGTGATATAGCAGGAGAAAATTATCAGAACATTAAGTGCAGGATACTTGACAATGAAGTAAGGGACTATAATGATTTTGATAATTGTGATAAGGTCGCACCAAAAGAGTACAGTGCGAAAATGACAGAAAAGGGCTTTGAGATAGACCTGCCAAAATGCTCCGTTGTAGTTGTGACAATGAGATAAGGACTATAAGGAGAGTCAAAAATGACAGTAAAAGATAAAATTTTGCAGGGAAGAACATATCTTGGCATAGAACTTGGCTCAACAAGAATAAAGGCTGTTCTTATAGACGATAGCTTTTCTGTTATCGCATCAGGGTCGAAGCAGTGGGAAAACCGCTTTGAGAACGGCTGCTGGACATATTCTCTTGATGATATCCACGGGGGCATACAAGCCTGCTATAAAGACCTTGCAGAAAACGTAAAGGCACAGTATGGCATTTATCCAGAAACATATGGTGCAATGGGTATTTCTGCTATGATGCACGGCTATATGGCTTTTGATAAGAATGACAAGCTTCTTGTGCCTTTCAGAACATGGCGCAATACCATGACAGCTCAGGCGGCAGGAGAGCTTACAAAATTGCTGGGCTTCAGTATCCCGCAGCGTTGGAGCATCGCTCATCTTTATCAGGCGGTGCTTAACAAAGAAGCCCATGTTCCTTATATCGCTTATATCAATACCCTTGCAGGCTATGTGCACAAAAGGCTTACAGACCGCTTTGAAGTTGGCGTTGGCGAAGCTTCAGGTATCTTCCCTGTGGAGGGCATAGGATACAAAAAAGAGTATTGCGAGCCTACAGAAAAAAGCCTTGCTGAAAAAGGCTTTGACCATAAGCTGAAAGATATCCTCCCTGCTGTGAGAAATGCAGGGGAAAAGGGCGCAGTTCTTACAGAGGAGGGCGCAAAGTTCCTTGACCCTGAGGGACGCCTCAAAGCAGGCGTGCCGGTCTGCCCGCCTGAGGGTGACGCAGGCACAGGCATGGTGGCAACGGACAGCGTGCTGAAAAAGACCGGAAACATCTCCGCAGGCACTTCCATATTTGCAATGCTCGTCCTTGAAAAGCCACTTAACGGTGTTTACGAGGAGATAGACGTTGTTACCACCCCTGACGGCTCGCCTGTGGCAATGGTGCATTGCAATAACTGCTGTTCAGAGCTTGACGCATGGGTGAATATGTTCGGTGAGTTCGCAAAGCTCACAGGCAGTGAGATAGACAAGAGCAGGCTTTATGAAACTCTCTATAAAAACGCCATGACAGCCGACAGCTCATGCGGTGGCGTGACAGCCTATAACTGTCTTTCGGGCGAACCTGTTATAAAGCTTGACGAGGGCAGACCGATGTATTTCCGCACTCCCGACAGCACTTTGACCTTGGGCAGCTTTTTCAGAGCACAGCTTTATTCTTCTTTCACCGCACTGAAAATAGGCATGGATATCCTCTTTGACAAAGAGCAGGTAAAAGCTGAAAAGATAACAGGTCACGGTGGACTTTTCAAGGTCAGCGGAGTGGCTTCACAGCTTATGGCAGACGCACTTTCTACCCCTGTTTCAGTAATGAAAACAGCAGGAGAGGGCGGTGCATGGGGCATGGCTATCCTTGCGGCATATATGGAGCTTTCAAATGGCGAAAAGCTTGCAGACTTCCTTGACAAAAAGGTGTTCGCAGATATGGAAGTGACAACTTCTCAGCCTGAGCAGACAGGCTCAGAGGGCTATAAAACATTCCTGGAAAGATATAAAAAGGGATTGGCGGCAGAAAAAAGCGCACAGTTCTGAAAAAAATCATAGAAATTCATAGATAGATCGTAGGGGCAACCTGAGATCGCCAACCAACCAACCGTCTGCTCAGACTGTCGGTGAGCTATTCACTTGGACGGAAAATGGGCAGACAAAAGGTGCATTTACCAAATCAGCGAAAGGAGAATTTTATGCTTGAAGAATTAAAACAGCAGGTGTGCGAAGCAAATCTGCTTCTGCCGAAATATGGACTTGTCACATTCACATGGGGAAATGTTTCTGCTATCGACAGGGAAAAGGGACTTGTAGTCATAAAGCCCTCAGGCGTGCCATATGAGGGCATGACAGCCGATGATATGGTGGTAGTTGATCTTGAAAGCGGCAAGGTTGTAGAGGGAAAATATAAGCCTTCCAGCGATACTCCAACACATTTGGAGCTTTACAAAGCCTTTGATATCGGCGGAATAGTACATACCCACAGTCGCTGGGCAACGTCTTTTGCTCAGGCAGGAAAGGGCATAATACCAATGGGAACAACTCACGCAGATTATTTTTACGGCGAGATACCATGCACAAGAGCAATGACCCCTGAGGAGATAACAGGTGAGTATGAAAAGGAAACAGGCACTGTTATAATCGAGGCTTTCAAAGGCCTTGACGCAACTCAGATACCTGCCGTTCTGGTAAAAAGCCATGGCCCCTTTACATGGGGAAAGGACGCCGCAGAAGCCGTTCATAATGCAGTCGTTCTCGAAGAAGCCGCATTTATGAACTTCCACGCAATGATGCTGAACCCTGAGATAGGTCATATGCAGCAGGAGCTTCTTGACAAGCACTTCCTTAGAAAGCACGGAAAGAACGCATATTACGGACAGAATTGATGTCAATGTCTCAAAAAGCATGATATAAGTCCGTTGAAAAAATGAGTCAAATAACGGGCGAACACTGTTCGCCCCTACATATAAAAGATTTGTTTAGCACATCCTCGATAAAATAGCGCCCCGATTTTCGGGGCGTTTTTTTGCGCCTTTGCTCACATATTGTGCAAAATGTATATTATGTGTACGCTGATTTGTACAAAAGGGTAGTTTTTTGTACTTGTTATAAGTAAATTCTTGACTTATGTTTTAATAATATGTTATAATTAAAATAATGTCACGGTAATATTTATTGTGTCACAGCGGAAATGAATGGAATATAGTATAGATATTACCTCAAGGCAATGCCATGCAAGGTTTGCCTTAGAAACGAGGAACGGAGGCTTGTAATGAAAAAGCAAATTGATTACGGCAGCTATGCGTCCTATAAGGAAACGGTAAAGGGTCTTACAGAGAACCTGAAATCGCTGCTTGGATTGAGCGAGGAGATCGCTCTTGTCAATACTGCGGAATCTATTCGGGAAACATTGGAGAAAACTGCCGAGGAGCATTTTGAGGTCGCTATAGTGGGCGAGTTCAAGAGAGGAAAGAGTACCCTTATCAACGCAATGCTGGGTCAGGAGGTACTTCCTGCTGACGTGCTGCCTGCAACGGCTACCCTTAACAGAGTTACTTATAGCGAAGAGCCGTATGTGCAGGTGGAATACAAAAACGGCAAAAGTGAAAGGGTGGATATAAACAAGCTGGAGGACTATGTAACAAAGCTTACAGCAGAGTCGGAGGAAAGAGCTGAAACTGTCAAGGAAGCCACTGTTTATTATGATACCGAGTTCTGTAAGAACAACGTGGATATCATAGACACTCCGGGTCTTAACGACGACGATCAGATGACCAACGTTACTCTGTCTATCCTGCCAAAAATAGACGCAGCCGTTTTCGTTATCAGTGCAAACTCCCCTTTCTCACAGTTTGAGAAAGAGTTTTTGGAAAAGAAAATGCTCACTTCCGACGTGGGAAGAATTATCTTTGTTGTAAACTGCTTCGGTACTTTCTCACAGGCAGACGAGAACAAGATAGTCGAAACTGTAAGAGGACGTATCGGAAAATACGTTATGGAAAAGGCTAAAAAGGTCATGGGCGAGGATTCCCGTGAGTTTGCGGTCTATAAAAGAAAGATAGGAACTCCGAGAGTTATCGGCGTTTATGCAAAGCAGGCTCTTAATGCCAAGGAAATAGGGGATAAGGAAGCCCTTGAAAAGAGTAACTTCCCTGAGTTTGAAAAGGCTCTTGAAACCATGCTCACAAAAGAGCGTGGCGTTATCGCATTGCAGATACTTGCAAATAAGATAACAAATTCGGGTACTGAGATACTCAGAAGCGTTGTTATGCAGGAAAACGCACTCATGATGGCTAACGATGAGTTCATGGAAAAGTATGACGAGGCTATCAAAGAGATAGGCGAGATAAGAAATAAGAAAAGACAGGAATTTGTCAAGATCAACGACGCCGCAAATCAGGTGTTCAATGACCTGCAGCCGGTTCTGGACAGCTATTGGACAAACATCGAGCAGACAGCTATGGAGGTTATAGACAACTTCCAGATGTCATCTGACGATTTCAAGAAAGACCAGCTCAAGCTCGTTACCGCAAAGCTCACCGAGAAAATAAAGGAGAGTATAGAGGCAAGAGCGCAGATAATCTGCGAGCAGATACAGAACAGCATAAACTTCGCTGTTTCCTGTGAGGCTGAAAGACTTCAGGAATTTGAGGACGAGTTCTTCGAGTCCGTTACAAAGATACAGCAGATGTTTACTATTTCCGACAGAGTTTCAAAGAACGGCGGCGTAATGGATAAGATAATCGGCGTTGCTATCGGCTCTTACGGCGTCGGAGGATTGTTCCTGGGCTTCAGAGAGTCTGGCGTAAAGGGCGCACTTTTGGGCGGAGCAACAGGCTTTGCAGGATTTTATGCTACTTATTATACCGCTATATTCTTTGCAGGCTTCTTTGGCATCACTGCTACCCTGCCAGTGACCCTCTGCCTTATGGCTCTTGCAGGCATTGCAGGTACTTTTACTTCAAACTTTGCCGTTGATAAGATACTTGTTAAGGAAAGAATAGATAAGTATAAGTCAAACTTTAAAACTCAGGTGAGAAAGCAGTTCCACGAAATGAAGCTCAATAATGACTTCACTGAAACTGTCCGCCGTCAGGTATTCTCAGCATTTGAGGGTCTGAAGGGCAAGATCGAGAGCGAAACAGAGATAATCCTCCGTGATACTCAGGAAACACTTGATAATCTTAATGATCTTAAAACAGAAAAGAGCAACATTTCTCAGAAGGAAATGGAACGTCTCCATGATATCGCCGAGAGCGCAAGCGCTATAGTTCAGGAAGCATATCAGGTAAGACGTGTGCTTACCGAAGCTATGGAAAGCTGACGGTCATATAAAAATATTATTTTAGGATCAAGGGAGGACAGGTCATGAGTACAAATACAACGGAAAGGGAAAATCCGCTGCTACAGATTGACACAAGCTTCCGCACATATTTGAACGCTTATACAAGAAGCTATCAGAACCATATAGTTGACGGCGTGCTTGACTATGCTTTTGAGTCCGATTTTGCCGTAAGGCAGAAGATAATGGGACTTGGGGGCTGGGGAAAGCTCGTCAAGGCGGCAGGCTCGCAGGACGTTTCTGCCGAAGCAAAGCACCTGTTTCTTAAGTGCGAGCAGGTTGGCCCGCTTAAATATCCTGATATCTATGACATTGTGAAGAAGTGTGCCGAGCGGCTAGAGCTTGTTGTGCCTATCGTCTTTGTCAGAGGGGATATGGATAAAGCACAGGTCTACTCTGTGGCAAGTGATATCATCGAGCCTTGTATCGTGCTTTCAAAGCAGGTAGTGGAAATGTGCAGCAAGGAGGAGCTTATGTTCCTTATAGGCTGCGAGTGTGGAAGAATACAGAACAATCATTGTGCCTATAATATGGCATTTACATATCTCAATTACAATAAGTATACTTACAGACCAGTTGAAAGGTCATATAAGCAGACCGTGAACAATCAGCTTTATACAGCGCTTGTTCAGTGGGTGAAGTATGCTGATATAACTGCAAACAGAGCAGGCATTATCTGCCTCGATAAGCCGGGAATGTTCATAAGCGTCATAACAGGGCTTTATAACAAGGGCTATATCGACTTTTATGGCAGACAGCAGAAGAATATGGATACCGACGGACTTATCAAAAAGGCTGAGAGCGTCCATGCAGTTTCTTCAAGAAATCTGAAAACAGATAATACTATGAGCGAGCTTGAAAAGCTTGTTGTCGCAGCTACTGAGTTTCTGTATTGCTCGGTTCTTTATGAATGGCGTGGCGACGCAGAGGATTCTGACAGACACCTTGTTTCAGGTCAGATATGTGATGTGCGCAGCAGTATTATAATCGGAAACGGAGGCGTGATAGGTGGATAGTGCTAATATCAATACAGCGGAGCAGAATATTGCACAGGTAAAGACCGCTCTTAAAGCCTTTGTTGAAAATGAAAAGATAGCGAAAATGCTCGGCAAGGATTTTGTCAGCGAAATGAACGATTGGGAAGCTCTTATCGAGAAAAAAAGCGAAGAGCCTTTCACGCTGGTCATACTTGGCGAGTTCAAAAGGGGAAAAAGCACCATTATAAACGCCCTGCTGGGCAAGGAGCTTGCACCTATAAACGTTACACCTGAAACTTATACTATAAACGAGATATCTTTCGGTCATACGCAGTATGTGGAAGCTATCCTTGAAAACGGCATGAGAGTGCCGCTGTCGCTGGAGGATATTACAAGAGAAAAGCTTGAGCAGAGAATGAAGCTTTTCCCTGCAAAAATAAGCTATGTTCAGATAAAGGACAACGCCCCTATACTCAAAGAGATAAGGATAGTGGATACCCCAGGCCTTTCTGACTTGGAGAGCCTTGACAAGCAGGTAATGGATTATATTGTCAATGCCGACGCTATCATGTATGCAGCGTCATGCCTGCTGCCTTTTTCTGAAAGCGAGCAGTTGTTCCTTGCAAGCCATGTCCAGCCTCAGCGATTTGGTATGCTCTATATCCTCGTGAATATGATAGACGCAATGAGCTCTCAGAAGGACGCTGATAAAATACTAAAGCGTGTGAGAAACATATCCGAAAGGATAGTGCCTAACGCTATCGTATACGGCATAAGCGGTGCAGACGAGCTTAGCCGAAAGCTTGGCAGAGAAAGACCGCTGGACAAGGGTACAAGAGAGTTTTACGAAACTCAGTTTTTCCAGTTCGAGCTGTCTTTGCAGCGTGATATAATCATGCAGAAGGACGTTATACGTTCAAAGCGTGTTCTTACAATGCTCTCGCAGATGTGCGACGAAACAGCCGCAAAGCTTAGACTTATAAGCGATATGGCAGAGCTTGACAAGCAGAAGCTTGCCGACAGAGCAAAAGAGTTTGAGGAGCAGTGTGAAAAGCTTTCAAAGGCTCTGGAGGAGAAAAAGCCTGCTTTGCACCTTTCTATTATCGAAATGCAGCAGGAAGCCGAAGCTTGGATGTATGAGTTCTTCTCAAAGTTGAGAGCAAGCATTTTGGATTGCCGTGGAAAAGACGCAGACGGAAACGACCTTTACAGCTCTGAGGATATAGAAAAGCATTTCTATTCGTTCCTTATGGAAAAGGTGGGCGAAGCATATCGAAATTGTATCGAGAGCCATAGAGATAGGATAGCCGAGATAGTGGAAGGCACAGGCAGAGAACTTGCCTCCGCTCTTGGCATAGACGATCTTTCAAAGGCGGCAAAGGCTCCGTCAGTGGAAATGATAATGACTTCCCTGAACAAGAACGTAACACGTTCTGTTATGGGCGTTCAGCTTTTTGGCACCAGCGAAACCTTTCCTCCTGCCACAATGTCAGTTTTCAGCCTTATCCTTAAAAAGAAAAAGCAGACCGATATAATTGATATCGCTCTTGAAAACTATGATGATATAAGAAATAATATCGTCAAGGATATAAAGACAGTTTATCAGGACCTTGAAACAAAGGCAGCCGCAAGGCTCGACAGCCTTTATCAGTATCAGGTGGAAATGGGCAGAGAAGCCCTCAATCAGGCTCAGCAGCTCATGATGGTTTATGATAATGACGAGATAAGGCAGACCCTTGTGGAAGCAAAGCAAATGCTTGCCGAGCCACAGAGGATACTGGCAGAGAGCAAATTATAACAAAAAATAAAAACGTCCCATTAAGTTGGGGCGTTTTTTTGATAATGGCGTAAATATGCTTCTTGACAAAAAAACAGGCTGTTTTTGCAGCCTGTTTGGAATGTCTAAAAAAGTATTAAATCAACGGGCGACCTCAGGTCGCCGCTACATTTTGTATGCGGTAAATTATTTGTCTTTGTATTGCTCAACATTGTTTTCTATCTTGTCAACAGAGTTTCTTTCTGTTATGTCAACACGATAGTTGTACTGAGCGTTCTTTGTGACAGTGTTTTCAGTGAAGTATTCAAGTTCACCGTCTTTATCGAAAAAATAGGTTGTGGAAAAGCCCTTTGTGCCTATCTCCTCAGCGTCCTTTCCTAGCTTTGAAACGTCATAAACATACGTCACAGTAACAGAGCCGTCATCACCGATAATGTCAGAAACAGACTCAACAGCTTTCGGTGCAAACATCAGCATACCCTCGTCAGCTTGTGGGTGCTTTGCCTTTCTTGTGTACTTTGAAAAGCCCTTGTCGCCCTTTACCAAATGTGAGTATTCTCCGTTATCATAAGTGTAGCTCTCGATTCCGTTGTTATACTGAGCGTATTCCTTTCCACCGTTCTTGGCGTAGTAAGAATAGGTCAGCACATCCTTTTCGTCATACTTGAAAGTGAACTCCTGCTCGATATCACCAGTGTCCTCGTTGGTTATAACGACTTTTGCGGAGTCAAGCGCCGCATAGTCCTCCCTTGCCTGATATACCAATGTGTCATGCTTTAGCTCAGGCGTACCGCAGGAAGTGCATAAAAGGCAGACAGCCACTGTCAAAGCTACTGCTGCTGTTTTTAGAAATCTCATTTTAAAATTTACTCTCCTTAAAGCCCCTTGCAGGTCTTTGAGAACACTATAAGCGCCGCAGCAATAGTGAATATCTGCGAGATAGTTGCATGGACCATAAGACCTATATTGAATTTTATCACATACAGGTCTATAGCAAAGCTTTCAATGCCTACATTTTTTCCCCATGCAAGCCAGCCCACATAATCCTTGCCCTCACAGACGTAAGCTATGAACGCACCAAGTATTATTCCTGCCAGCATGAAAAATATAAACGCAAAAGTCTTTTTGAAATTTTTCATGACTGAATATCCTCTGTTTTATGTATCGGTATCTATTTTCTTCTTGACGGAGATTTTCTCTTGTTGTCAATGACTTTTTTCAGATCAGAAAATCTCTCCTCGCTTGACGCCTTGAACTTGCTGAGCATATCCTCAAAATCAGCGTTTCCTGAATTGCTGTCAGCATTGTATACCGGAGGCGGATTTTTAGCAAAATCCTGTGGCGCTCTGTCTCTGTTGTGATCCCTGTTATAGTCGTTTCTAGGTCTGCCCTGAGAATTGCCTCCCTGACGGTTGAAATTTCTCTGACCACCGTTAGGTCTGCCCTCTCTGCCACCTTGGTGACCGTTCTCTCTTGGCTTTCTCTGTGGCGCAGGCTGAGCCTTCTTGATGGAAAGCGAAATCTTTCCGTCGTCGCCTAAATTAAGCACCTTTACCTTGACGGTCTGACCCTCGGTAAGATGATCCTTTATCTCGTTTACGAATGTGTTCGCAACCTCCGAGATGTGGACCATTCCTGTCGTATCCTTGTCAAGCTCCACAAATGCTCCGAATTTTGTGATACCTGTTACTTTTCCTTCATAAATTTTTCCTACTTCAAGCTGCATTTGATTTTTGTGTCCTCTCTGCAATAAAAATTCTGCTATATGAACGGTCAAAAGACCGTGTTTGCCTTAGTCGCTGTTGTTTACAATATAAAATCTGCGCTCATTAGGATAAGCATAGCCCAGCTTTTCAATAGCTATCTTCTCCATATACTCCGCCTCATCGTCAGAACTGAGCAGCCTTGTGTATTCATCATTGAGCTGCTTGGCGGCGGTTATCTTTTTATTTATAGCGTCTGACTCTTTTCTGAGCTGTGCTATCTGCGCCTGCTGTGAGATGATAATCACCCCTGAATAAACAACAAGAGCGGCAACAGCAAAAATAGTCAGAAGCTTAACAAATCTTGATCTTTTCGGCTTTGGATTTTTTTTAGCAGCGTCCTTTTCAGCGTCAGCCGTTTCGGACGTTTTATTTTTAAAACCTAGCATTGCGTACTCCTTTTTTGATTACAAAACCGACCTTTCCATAAGCAATACCCCAATAACTGTCATGAGGCGTTACCTATACTCTTTTCTATTATACACTAATCAAAAGAGAGTTTTCAAGTGCTTTTAGAAGTTTTTTTTCGCAGAGAGGAAATTTTGCACTTTTTCACAAAACAGTCCCTGAAACCGTCTGTTCTTTTGGTAATAAATTTAACCACAGGCGAAAACGTTTTAGCAAATAGTTTTCTGATGATCGAAAAAAGGCTCCTCATCACGGATATAACAGCGTTTCCTACAGTAAGATGTTCTATCACAGAGCCTGTTAGCATACCGACTAAAACAAACCCTCTTATAGCCCCCGTCAGCCCGGTGCAAAATGTGAAAAGTGCAAAGCCGTAAAGAAATGTGTAAATGATATCCTCAAAAAAGGTGAGTATCTTCCCGTGTGGCAAAGCCGCCCTGAATACCCTGAAAATATCATATAAAAGCCCCAGCCCGCAGCCCAGAACCACAGACAGCAGAAAAAGCTCCCTTTCAAGCTCTAGCCCCAGTTGCATTTCTTTCATTTATCTTTCCCCTTTCTCCGACCTCTTGCACTGTGCAATGACATTGCATATACTTTTGGCTTAAAAACCGCCCGAATACACACCCCCCACTTGTAGGGGCGAACAGCGTTCGCCCGCCTGTTCGCAGTTTTTTCGGTGAATAGCTATCCAACAAAAATGCGGATATACCGACCACAATTAGCGGTCAGCCAACGGGTGACCTAAGGTCGCCCTTACATATGTTATCTGAATATCTTCCCTATCGCCGAGAGCTTTTTCTTTCTGTCCTTTTCTCCATAAACCAAAGCCCAGATATCTCCCTCCACGGAAACATCTCCCGATTCAACGCTTATTTCGTTTATGTGCAGGTCTTTGCCTTTTATCGTCAGCTCTCCAAGCTGTGTGAAAAGCCTTATCTCATCCTCGTCAAAGCTGTCAACGTCCGTCACGCCCGAAAGCTGTAAACGCTGTCTGTTTTCAAGAATGGCATTGTGCCTGCCCTGAGTATCATTCATAAAAGCACCCCCTGATATTTTTCTTATCTATGTATATTCGCTCCGTGTAAAAATATTTCTCTGAAAACGTTTTATTGTAGTGCTACAATAGATATTGGACAAAATTAAAAAAAAAGAAAAGAGAGATAGGCAAAAATCTGATAAAATAAAGTTACCACACAAATACAAATCAGAAAGGAAGCCTATCTCTCATGAATAGTATAACACAAGATATGAAGTTTCGTCAATCCTTAATGAATTACGCAAAGAAATATGGGGTGAGCCGAGCAAGCAGAAAATACAATAAATCACGTTCATATATATATTTCTGGCTGAAACGCTGGGACGGAAGTGTGGAGTCCCTCGCAGTTAAATCACGCCGACCGCATCATCATCCCAACGAGCATACCAAGGAAGAAATAGATCTTATCAAAAGGTATCACAAACGAAACCCAACGCTTGAGCTTCCCGAACTATGGCATCGTCTCAGAAAACAAGGGTATACACGCTGTCTTGAAAGTCTTTACAGGGTTATGAAAAAACTAGGAATGCTTCCGAAAAAGCCGAAGAAAGCGACGTATAAACCAAAGCCATACGAGCAGATGACATACCCCGGAGAGCGTATTCAGGTGGACGTAAAGGTAGTTCCGAGAAAGTGTATAGCTGACCCTGAGATGAAGCTGTACCAATACACGGCGATCGATGAGTATACCAGGATAAGATTTTTATACGGATATGAGGAGCAAAGCACCTATTCTTCAGCAGACTTTGTAAACAGGCTGGTGAAATGGTACAAACGCAGAGGAATAACGGTGAAATGTATTCAGACCGACAATGGATTTGAATTTACTAACCGCTTTTCGCCAAGCAAAAGAGACAAGAAAACGCTGTTTGAGAATACGCTCTCACAACTTGGCATTGAACACAAACTCATTCGTCCATATACGCCCAGGCACAATGGCAAAGTAGAGCGCAGTCACCGAGAAGATCACAACAAATTCTATTCGTGCCATAGGTTTTATTCCTGCGACGACTTAAACGTGCAGCTAGCTGCACGTTTAAGTCGAACAAACAACCGTCCTATGCGTCCCCTCAAATGGTTTTCGCCTATCGAATTTCTTAATGATAGTGTCCAATATGATTGACAAACCTACAAAAATATTTCTCTGAAAACGTTTTATATCCTTGACAAAAACGCCTTGAAAAGCTAAAATAAACATATGCAAAAAATCATAGTATCGAAAGGATATGAAAAAATGGCAGAGAATAAAAAGCTTATAACAGCAGACAACAGCTTTCTTACTTATATGGGCAGAATAGACTTTTCCGACAAAACACGCCCTGAGTTTTATTACGCAGGCTCAAATGTAAAAATGACTTTCACAGGCACAAGCGTGTCCGCCGTGATAAAAAACCATAAGTATTTCAACATTCAGGAGCTTGGCTTTGTTATGGACGGCAAAGAGGGCAAGGTGACTTTCGATAAAAATGACGAGGATATCACCCTTGATATCGCTTGTGACCTTGAAAAAGGCACTCATACCGTCACCCTTTTTAAAAGGCAGGACGCTTCCCATTACTTTGAGTTCGTGGGCTTTGAAATAGACCCCGACGGAGAAGTTCTTGAAAATCCTCCTCTCCCTGCAAGAAAAATAGAGTGCTATGGCGACTCTGTTTCTGCAGGCGCAGTGTGCGAGGCAGTTGACTTTGTTGCAAGCTGTGACCCTGAGGATCATCAGGGAGTTTACGATAACGCATGGCATAGCTATGCAATGATAACAGCAAGAAACCTCGGCGCACAGATCCATAATATCGCACAGGGCGGTATCGCAATTTTCGACAACACTGGCTATTATCATGCCCCGAATTATATCGGCATGGAGTCTGTATACAATAAGCTTTGCTATTTCCCAGAGGGTGCAAAGGGCGTAACGCCTTGGGATTTTGAGAATTATACCCCTGACGTTGTGCTTTTTGCAGTGGGTCAGAACGACCCGCATAACGAGGGCCACGAGGATTTCGATATCGCCGATCCCGATTACAGAGCAAAGTGGAAAAATGCCTACAAGAGCATTATCCTTGACCTTAGAAGCAAATATCCAAACGCAACATTCGTGCTTCTGCTGACAGTTCTCTGCCACGGTGAGGAGTGGGATAAAGCCGTTGACGAGATAGCAAACGAGCTTAATGACCAGAAGATAACACACTTCATGTTCACAAGAACAGGCAAGGCGACCCCCGGTCACCCAAGACTTCCTGAGCAGTATGAAATGGCGGAGGAGCTTACAGCTTATCTCTCAAACATGGGCGATAAAATTTGGGGCTAAAAGCCGAAAAAATAATAGGGCGAACATTTCACATTGTTCGCCCGTTTTTTATGCCTGTTTTATCGGCTTTTTTTTGTCGTTCTCAGCTTAGATCCTGCTGTTCCGCCGCCTGCCTGTCAAGCTCCATGCGGTAAGCAGAAAGTATCTCTCCCTCTATCTCATTGCGAAGCTCGCTGTCGATGGGGTGAACGATATCACGGAAAACCCCGTTGTCATCACGGCGGCTGGGCATAGCCACAAAAAGTCGCTCCTCTCCCTGCACTATCTTGATATCATGTACCGCAAAACTGCCGTCAAAGGTCAGGCTCACAACGGCTCTGAGCTTGCCCTCGTTTATAAATCTTCTGAATTTTATCTCTGTTATAGTCATTTTCATGCGTCCTTTCTTGTGATGTAATGCCTGTAGTAATATTTTTGCCTCTTTTTTTGAAAAATAATCAAAAAAGGGGTTTATTTTTTTTTAGAAATGTTATATAATAAAATAAACATACATTCTGAATTATCTATTATTCTAAGGAGTATTACAAAGATGATAACAAATGAGATCTTGAAAAATATAAAGCACGTTCATTTTATCGGTATAGGCGGCTCTGGTATGTACCCTCTGGTGCAGATATTCCATTCAAAGGGATATTTCATCACAGGCTCAGACAATAACGAAACCGAAACTCTTGAAGCCGTAAGAAAGCTTGGCATCGAAGTCTTTCTCGGTCAGAGAGCCGAGAATATCAAGGGTGCAGACCTTATAATCTATACCGCCGCAATAATGGCAGATAACCCTGAGCTTATCGCCGCAAAGGCAAGCGGTGCGATCTGCTGCGAAAGAGCCGAGATACTTGGCCTTGTCACAAGCTGGTATACGAACGCTCTTTGCGTTTCAGGCACTCACGGAAAGACCACAACTTCTTCCATGCTCACACAGATATTCGTTCAGGAGGGTACTGACCTTTCCTGCGTTATAGGTGGAAAGCTCCCAAGCATAGGCGGCTCAGGCAAGGCAGGCTCATCACAAACTATGGTCTGTGAATCCTGTGAGTTCGAGGACCATTTTCTCAGACTTTTCCCTGACGTTTCAATTATCCTGAACGTTGACGCAGACCACCTTGAGTATTTCAAGAATATTGAAAATATCATAAAGTCTTTCCATAAGTTTGCAACCATGGCTTCAAAAGCCGTTATCTATAATGGCGATGACGCAAATACCCTGAAAGCCGTTGAGGGTGTCGACAAGGAAATGATATCTTTTGGCTGGGATAAGAAAAACGATTATTCTGCCGTTATAAAGTCGAAAAAAGGCTTGCAGACACGCTTTGAGCTTTATCATAAGGGCGAGTTCGTCAGAGAGCTTACTATCCACGTTCCTGGCGACCATAACGTCATGAACGCCCTTGCAGCTATCGCTGCCGCAAGATATTCAGGCGTTTCATGGGAGGGTATCGAAAAGGGACTTGATACTTTCTTTGGCGCAATAAGACGTTTCGAGAAGATAGCCGAGGTCAAGGGCGTTACTATCGTTGATGATTACGCTCACCACCCAAAGGAGATCGAGTGTACACTGAAAGCCGCAAAGGGTCTTGATTTCAACAGAGTGTGGGCAGTTTTCCAGCCTTTCACCTATTCAAGAACAAAGATACTCATGAACGATTTTGTGAAAGCGCTTTCTATTGCAGATATTGCCGTTGTAACGGATATCATGGGAAGCCGTGAGAAAAATACCGACGGTGTTTATGCTGAACAGCTTGCAGAGAAGATACCAAATGCAGTTTGGTTCAAGACCGACCACGAGCTTGTTGACAAGCAGACTGCACAGCAGAAGGAATATAACTTCTCACAGTGTATCGACTATATAAAGAAAAACTGCAAGGAGGGCGACCTTGTTATAACTCTTGGCTGCGGAGATGTCTATAAGCTTGCAAAAAGGCTTGCAAAAGAGCTTTAGGCTTAGAAGATAAAGATTTATTGATATAACAGAAAGGACGGAGCTATGAGAAAAGTAACCGAGAACGAGAAAATGGTATTCGAGTTCATAAAGGATCGCATAGAAGAGGGATATCCGCCGACAGTTAGGGAGATATGTGCGGAGTTTGGCTTTAAGTCTACCTCAACAGCCCATAGATATATAAATAATCTCACCGCAAAAGGTCTTCTTGAAAAGGGAAATAACCAGAACAGAGCCATAAGGCTCACAGGCGGCAACGGCATGAAGATCCCCCTTGTGGGAACTGTCACCGCAGGTATCCCTATCACTGCCATTGAGGAGATAACAGACTATATAAGCTTCCAGCCTGCAAGGCATTACAGCAATCCGCTTTTTGCCCTAAAGGTAAGGGGAGAGTCCATGATAAACGCCGCTATCCTTGACGGAGATATGGTAGTTATAGAGCAGACCCCATATGCAGAAAACGGTGATATAGTCTGCGCACTTGTTGACAACGAGTCAGCTACCATAAAGACTTTCTATAAAGAGGACGGCCATTACAGACTGCAGCCTGAAAATGACACCATGGATCCTATCATAGTAGACGAAGTAAGCATACTTGGCAAGGTTGTGGGCGTTGTAAGATATCTGTAAATATAGATAAAGAAGATTTGTAGGGGCGAACAGCGTTCGCCCGTGTCATTAAAGAAAACGGGCGGATAGTCCAACATAGATATAGAAAAAACTTCGACAAACAAAACAGTTCTAAGTGTGTAAAGGATTGGTAATAATGAGCAGACATTGTACATTCTGCGGTTCTAAGCTGGAGGACGGAGCTAAGATATGCACCAACTGCGGAAAAATGGTACCTATCGCCTCATCGACCCAAAGACGTGGCGAGCAGGAGTTTATAGACCGTTCAAGGATACAGGGCATACCGAAGCGTGTTTACGAACACCCGAAAAGAGCCGAAGCAGAGGAAAGAATGCGCCGAGAGCAGGAAGCTCGCAGGGTAAAGCGTGTAAGAGAGACAGACCGAAACAGAGAAATGAGTGCGGCAGACTATAGGCGCACCCCAACTGAACATTCAAGCAGCGGCAAAGAGAATTATGGTAAGGGCAAAAAGATACTAAAGACTCTGTTTAAGATCACAGTGGTAATACTGGTGATATATTTTGTGATCGCTTTTGTGAGAATATTCAGCGTAAGACATTCCACCTACGATTTCGATACCGAAATGAAATTGGCAAGCGAAAATTACGGTGAAGCCGTTGACGCATATTTCAAAGACGGCAAGTGGAAATATAACATCTTTAAAAATCAGGTGTCCTATGAGGGAACTTCCGAAAGCGGCGACGATTATGTTATGATATTCGGCAAGAATGACGGTCAGACTGTCGTAAGGCAAATGACAAAGAACAGCAAGAAGGTCGCTTCTGACAGCATAATGAACGATGTCATGGGAATGTTCATGTTCGAGAAAAAGGTCACAGGATAAAAAAAATAAGCGCATAATTATGTAGTTATTTGTAGTGGCGAACAGTGTTCGCCCGCATTTTGACACGCATTATAAAACGAAACGGACGAAGTAAAAAAGCTTCGTCCGTTTATTGTTTTGTAGGGAATCGTCCCACTTTTTTTGTTGTTTGTGTTTTTTAACAGCCTAATTTACACTATTGTCACGCTTTTCATCAAACATTTTGTAATACTGCACAGTTTCATATTCGTTCAGCGTGTCCTTGTATTTGTCAGCCACATCATTTATAGAATACCATTCTCCGTCAGCCGTCTTGTAGCCGTAAGAGCTTATTATCGGAATGTCACAGCGTATCTTGTCAAGCTCCTGCTGATATCTCGACTTTGGGAGTCCAGCCGCTTCCATGACCTCGTTTGAAAGATAGTTAAGGCTTATATCGTCTATCTTCTCCGCTTCAACGCCCTTGTTGCTCCAAATAAGGAAAGGAGTCTGTCGAAGTCTTGAGTAATCCTCCGTTGAAAGTAAAGCCACGTCCTTGCCATAGAGATATTCCGTGAAGTCTATGATATGCGGATAATGGTCGCCGAACATTACGATTATGACCTCTTCCTGCTTGTGTCGGAAATAGTTTATAAGCTCTCCCAACGCCTTGTCAGACTGATAGATAAGATTTAGATATTCCTGTGCCGCAGGGTCGTTGTAGTCCTCAAAGGTTATCTCATGAATAACACCCTCCGGATGATCATACGGCGCATGGTTCTGCATGGTCGCTGTCCATACAAAATAAGGCGAGCCTGCATGTCTTTCATATTGCTCTTCAATATATCTGAAAATGGTTTCATCTGTGATATTTCCGTTGAAATATTGGATATCGCTCATTCTGTCCTGACAATTGTATATCCTGTCTTTGAATTGAAGCTGTTCATAGGCGTTGCCTATATCCCATAGTCCCTCAGAGCAAGGCGAGATAGCCTGCGTTGTGTAGCCAAGCTCGTTTAGCCAGCTTACAAGACCGTTTTGTTTGTCGTTGAGATATTGGGTGAATACTGCACTTCCCGACGGCAAAAAGCCAAGGGTGTTGCCGGTGAGAAATTCATACTCAGAGTTGCAGGAATAACCGCCATATGCCGAAACGGAAACATATCCGCTTATGCTTTCCTCCTGCAATTTGTGATAGTTGGGCAGATAGTCTTTGTTAGTCTTGAACTGAGCGATATGCTCAAAGTCTGCAAAGGATTCGTTCATGATAGCAATGATAGCAGGCTTTTTGTCAGCCTTTTGTACCTCATACTGAGTTATGATATCCTCAGCCTTTTGAGTGGAGTAGCCATCAGGCTTCGTCACACGGTTAAACATTCCGTCAAAGCAGAACATAAGGTCATAGCCTACGCACCTGTATGTGTCTGCATTTTCTGCACCTGAAAAGTTCAGCCTGATGTATCTGTTCTTTATACCAAGGTCATAGGCAAACCTGCCGCCATATACGAATACGAAACATCCTGCGATAACAGCCACACACGATATTATCCTGCTGCGTATTTTTATCTTCCTTACTTTTGTCGTCACCGTTACAGCGAAAATAAGAATAAGATCACAAAGCACAAACATCACTTTGCTGTCTAAAAACAGTGAGTACATTCCGTTTATCTCACTGACTGACTTTATGTTGGCAAGGTCGGCAAACTGAACAGGATTCCCCCTGAACTCGGTGACATAATACTGTGCCAAAGCATATATGGCAAATATGACGTTCACTCCGCAAAACCAGGCGTGTGGCTTTGGGAATATCACCGCACCTATAAGATATAAAAGCCAGCAGAGCAATATTCCAAGGAGAATGTAAAGCACATTGCTCTTTGGAAAATATGACCCCATTACAAAGTCCGGAAGAAAATAAGAATTTAGTCCAAGCATAAAAGCCGCCGTGAAAGGGTCGATGCAGCCCTTTGTTTCGCTCTTTCTCAGCTTCTTTTGCATTGAGAAAAATTTCGCAATAATAAATATCAGTGCCAGCTCAACAGCACAAGCCCCTATAAGCGCATAATTTCGCTCTTTCGGCAGGAAGTTGTCTTTGTCCATGTATATGCCCAACAAAGCACAGATGACTCCTATCGTTATAACTGCCACTATGGCACTTATAAATCGTAATGTTTGCATTCCGTCAGGCGACGCAAACCATGCTCCTATCTTTTTCAGCAAGCCTTTTTTATCCTTTGCCTGCTGTGTTTGAATGTTTTGTTGTTCTTTCATTACAATATACTCTTTTCTGTTGATTTACACGCATTTTACAATACCTATTCATTATAGCATAGCTATTAGCAAATTACAACAGCTATAATCAACAAATATTTTCCTGCATGATGTCAGGTGTTCACAATTAATTTACCCCATGCTTCAAAGAGTGTGTAAATTGCTCTTGAAAAAGGGACGGCAACGTGTTATAATATTTATGTATTTCAAAAAACATAAGGAAAAGAGGTAAATATATGTCACATGAGAAGATACTGGTGCTTGACTTTGGCGGACAGTACAATCAGCTTATCGCAAGACGTGTGAGAGATCACCACGTTTATGCAGAGATAAAAAGCTTTGAAACTCCACTTGAAGAAATAAAAGCAGCAGGCTATAAGGGCATAATCTTCACAGGCGGACCAAACTCCGTTTATGATATGACTTCCCCGCATTATGACAAGGCTATACTTGACCTTGGCATACCAGTTCTCGGCATCTGCTACGGCTGTCAGCTTATTTCATGGATGAGCGGCGGAAAGGTAGAAAGCTGTAAAAAGAGCGAGTACGGCAAGATAGAGATAACAGCCTCCGCAGAGAGCAAGCTTTTCAAGGACGTTCCTGATAAGAATATCGTATGGATGAGCCATACCGACTATGTCAGCGAAGCACCTGAGGGCTTTGTTATCACTTCCCATTCAGATGATTGCCCATGTGCGTCAATGGAGAATGCAGAGAAGAAGATATATGCCGTTCAGTTCCACCCTGAGGTAACTCACAGTGAGTATGGTAACGTCATTTTGAAAAACTTTCTTTACGAGGTCTGTGGCTGTAAAGGCGATTGGGTAATGGATAACTTTATCGAGAACACAGTTGCAAAGCTTAAAGAGCAGATAGGCGATAAGAAAGTAGTTTTGGGACTTTCAGGCGGAGTTGACTCATCAGTTGCCGCAGGACTTATCAGCCTTGCAGTGGGCAAACAGCTCACCTGCGTGTTCGTAGATCAGGGCCTTATGAGAAAAGACGAGGGCGACTTTGTTGAGGAAACTTTCACAAGACTTTTCGATATGAGATTTGTGAGAGTAAACTGTCAGAAACAGTTCCTCGAAAAGCTTAAAGGCATAACAGACCCTGAGGAAAAGAGAAAAACTATCGGCACAGAGTTCTATAAAGTGTTCTGGGATAAGATAAGAGAAGAGGCAGACGGCGGATTTTTCGCACAGGGTACTATCTATCCTGACCGTATCGAAAGCGGAAAGGGCGACGCTGCCACAATAAAAACCCACCACAATCAGGTAAAAATGCCTGAGGATATCAACTTTGACGGCGTTATAGAGCCTCTTGGCGACCTTTTCAAAGACGAGGTAAGAAAAGTCGGCGAAAAGCTCGGCATACCAAAGGAACTCGTATGGCGTCAGCCGTTCCCAGGTCCAGGACTTGGCGTAAGAATAATCGGTGAGATAACAGAGGATAAGATAAAGGTGTTGCAGGAAGCAGACGCCGTTTTCCGTGACGAGATCAAGAAAAGCGGAATTGAGAGCAGCCTGAGCCAGTTCTTTGCAGTTCTCCCGAACGTCCAGACAGTAGGCGTAATGGGCGACCACAGAACCTATGACCACCTTATAGCTATCAGAGCTGTAACAACAGACGACTTCATGACAGCCGATTGGGCAAAGATACCATACGATGTTCTCGCAAGAATATCCAACAGGATAACAAATGAAGTAGACCATGTAAACAGAGTAGTTTACGATATAACCTCAAAGCCACCGGGAACGGTGGAGTGGGAATGATACGATACCCCAAGGCTGTGAACGCACCTCGTTCACAGCCTTTTTCACACTCACTTTCATTATTCAAATAATTTTACAAAATTACAAATACCCCCTTGACACTTCTCCCGTTCTGCACTATAATACTACACAAGAGAACTTTTTTAGCGTTGTGCATACGTTAAAATGAGCATAATAAAGCTAAGAAAATAAGCTTTTTTGTGAGATGTGCCGCAAAAGTGTCCTGTTATTTGTTAAAGTGTAGACAAACGGCGCATAATATGATATAATGTAGGATGAGAAATGAGCGGTTTAAAACAGGCGGTCAGAAACACCGCCAAGATCATAATGTTCAAAGGAGTATATCCCCTTTGCTATAAAGTGTCAAGCCTTAGACCTTTGAGAAAAAACAAGGTCATCTTTGCCGAGATAAGAAGCGGTACGCTGACGGATAGCTTCCGCTATATCTATGAGGAGATAAAGACCAGAGGACTTGATCCGCAGGTCTATTACGTCCATAATAATAAGGGCGGAATGGGCTATCTGCTGAGATATCTGAAGCTTACTTGGCTAATGGGAAACGTGGGTTGCGTTTTGCTTAACGATACCTGTAATCTGTTCGGCGCTTTTAAGTTCAGAAAAGACACAAAGGTCATTCAAACATGGCATTCCTGCGGAGCTTTCAAAAAGTGGGGAGAAAGTATCACCGACCTCTCTTTCGGCGAGTCGCTGGAAGAATTGAGAAAGTTCCCTGCTCATACAAGCTATACACTTTGTACCGTCAGCAGTAAAGAGTGCATATGGGCTTTCAAGGAAGCTTTCGGCTTTGACCTTGATAATAATAGCGTGCAGGCAATAGGCGTATCTCGTACTGACTTTTTCTTTAAAGAGGAAAATCGTTTGAAAGCCTTTGAAAATCTCTATAAGAATTGCCCGAACGCACAGTATAAAAGAGTCCTGCTCTATGCCCCGACCTATCGTGGGGACGCTGATAAGGCTTATATCCCCGAAAAGCTGGATATAAAAGCCCTTAAAGAGAATTTCGGCAGCGAGTGGGTGCTTCTTGTAAAAAGACACGGCTTTGTTAAAAAGGAGTGGGATATCCCCGAGGATTGTCAGGACTTCGCCTTTGACATAACAGAACATATGCCTATCGAGGATCTTCTTTTTACTGCCGATATGTGCATAACCGATTATTCTTCGCTTATTTTTGAATATTCGCTCTTTGAAAGACCTATGATATTCTACGCTTTTGACCTTGACCAGTTTTATGACTATAGAGGCTTTTATTATCCCTATGACTATAGCTTTCTCCCGGGACCAATAGTTAAGACCAATGAGGAGCTTATAAACGCCATAAAGCAGGGAAAAGCCGACCCTACTGTCATTTCTGATTTCAGAGAAAGATTTATGGGCGCTTGCGATGGCCGTTCTACCGAAAGGATAGCCGATTATATTATGTCACAAAACAGCGAATACTAAGTAGGGGTGAACAGCGTTCGCCCGTTGACTGCCGAAACTTTATCGGCGTATCACAATGATCTATTTGTCAGATACATTATTATAATATAAATATCAGTAAGGAGTTTGTCTATGATTTACGGTGCAATGCTCGCAGGGGGATCAGGTACAAGAGTTAAAAGCTCAAAAATACCAAAGCAGTTTATCGAGATCGGAGGTAAGCCGATCATAATCTATACCCTTGAAAATATGCTCAAGGTAAAGAGATTTGATTATATCTATATCGCCGTCCATAAGGACTATGAGGACTATATGAACGAACAGGTGAAAAAGAATATTCCTGAAAGCGAAAAGGTAAGGGTGATCCTCGGCGGCAAGGAAAGAATGGATACTATAAATAATGTCACCACCGCTATCACAAATGATAACGAACTTCATGATGACGATGTTATCGTTATCCACGATGCCGTAAGACCTTTTGTTACAGAGAAGATACTCAACGATTCCATAGATTGTGCCGCAGAATACGGTGCTTGCGTCTGCGGACTTCCATGTGCAGATACTATCCTCCATTCAAAGGGAGGAGAGTATGTTGAAGACATCCCTGTCAGAAGCGAGCTTTACAGCGGACAAGCTCCCGACAGCTTCCGCCTTGCCCACTTTATCCAAATGCAGGATAACCTCACTGAGGAGCAGAAAAAAGTCATCACAGGCACTTCGCAGATATGCACAATGAATAACCAGCCTATCCACCTTATAGAGGGCGACGCTATTAATTTCAAGATAACAACAGACAGCGACCTGCTTATTGTCAGAACGCTGCTTGGCGGTAAATAGAAAGGACTTTTTTTATGAAAAGCTTAATAAACATACCCGAAAAGATGAAAGCACTTGTGCTTTATGGCGTGGGCGACCTGAGAGTAACTGAGGTAGACGTGCCAAAGCTTGAAAAAGGCACCGTATTGCTGAAAATAAAGGCGTGCGGAATTTGTTCAAGCGATATGCCAAGATGCTTTGTAACAGGAACTTACCACTTCCCGACCATACCTGGTCATGAGTTTTCAGGTCAGATAGTTGCAGTTGGCGATGACGTTGACGAAAGCCTTCTCGGCAAACGTTCCTGCGTGTTCCCAATGCTCCCTTGCAAGCATTGTAAAGCCTGCAAAATGGAGGAATATGCACAATGCTCAGGCTATAGCTATTTCGGTTCAAGACAGGACGGCGCATGGGCTGAGTACCTCGTTGTTCCGGTATGGAACTTAGTTCCCTTCGACGATACCCTCGATTATAAAACTGCAGCGCTCTGCGAGCCTGCCGCTGTTTCAATGCACGCTGTAAATATCGGTGACATCAAAGAGGGTCAGAATGTTGTTATCATAGGCACAGGTACAATAGGCTTTATGATAGCCCTCTTTGCAAAAGAGAGAACAAAGACCGGTAAGGTGGTTATCGCAGGTCGTTCAAAGAATAAGCTTGAGTATGCAAAGAAGCTGGGCTTTGACGTTGTTGATACAAGCGTTGACGATCTCCCTGCACAGGTGAAGAAGATAATAGGTATCGACGGAGCAGACGTAACATTTGAAGCTGTCGGCTCAAACGAAGCCATCGCTTCCGCTATCGAGTCAACAGGCGCTCTTGGCAGTATCGTTCTCGTTGGCAACCCGTCAACAGACCTTATCCTGCCTAAGAATATCTATTGGTCAATACTGAGAAAGCAGATAACAGTCAAAGGCTCATGGAATTCCAGCTATAACAACAGAGTGAACGATTGGAAGAAAGCCCTTGAAGTTTTCGAGCATAGCGACGTAAACTTTGCCGATCTTATCACACATACATTCACAATAGAGGAGAACGAAAAGGCATTCTCCGCTATCAGAAACACAGGCGAGTTCACCTTAAAGGTAATGTTCACATTTGACGATTAAACAGTCTACTGTTTGTAAATTTGAGTAAAAATTTTGTAGTCGCTTTTCAAGACCTGAAATGAAAGTTGAGGGATAGATAAAAGCGGCGGAAAGTAAGGAATAGTTTTAAATGGATAATATGACTCCCGAATTTGAAGAGATATACGGGAACAGAAGAAAGACTATTGAGAGATTAAAAGAGAGAAACAAAAAATTCGCAGAGCTTACAAGAGTAGAGTTCAAGAGAGTTATCCTCCATATCGAGGGCGAGCTTGTGGGCTTTGAAAAAGACGAGCTTGAAAACTTGTCAGCAAGATTTGTCACACATGATAGAACTTGTATGTTCCCTGCCCAGCATTTTGAAGTAAGCGGAACTCATTTTCATCTGACAGTGAATATAATGTCCGCCAATAACGAAGCTCCTATCGCCACAGGCGAATATGCCCTTAAAATATTCACAAAGTATAAGGGCATGAATAAACCGCAGATATCAACAGATACAGTGGATTATGTCCTCAGTGGCAGTACGCTTCTCAAGCTCACCTATGATAACGATGGCAGATGCCTGTCAAAACAGGTGCTTACGAACGAGTATCCTTGTATCATATCCGATAAAGTGGAAACTATAGAGGACGATACAAAGGCGAACCCTATGAACTTCAAGCTCAGACGAGGCGCAGAAAACCTTTTCTATGCCGAGTCTGCAAGCGATATGGATACACTCGAATATAAGCTTGCCGTCACCTATAAAGAGCCTAAGCCTTCCCAGACCTTGCCAAAGCGTATTGAGAAGAAGCTTCAAAACCGTAAGAAGCTTATCATAAGAGATGTTTACGGTTTAAAGATATGGTGCTTTAAAAAGGCTTTCTCGTTCTTTAAGCATTTTGCTAAGAAAAACGGGGATATTATCCTCTTTGCCAGCGGTTCGAGAGCCGAGATAGGCGGAAACGAAAAGGTCATCTATGACCGCATGATAGAAAGAGGACTTGACAGCAAGTATAAGTTCAGATTTGACTTCAAAGCTAGTATCACTGTCAATAGGTCGATACCTGCCATGATAAGGTTCGTCTACTATCTTGCAACCTCCGATATCATTCTTATAGATGATTATTATCCTGACATCTATCTTGTGGATTATCCTAAGAACGTCAAGGTGCTTCAGGTATGGCACGCCTGCGGAGCGTTCAAGTCATTGGGCTTTGAAAGACTGGGCAAGCCGGGCGCACCTCCGTTCAATACAAGGGTGCATAAGTGCTATACCCACGTTCCTGTAAGCTCCTATCATTCTGCACTCCACCATGCAGAGGGCTTCGCTATCGACGAAAAGAAGTTCTATCCTGTGGGTATCCCAAGAACGGATATTTTCTTTGACGACGAATATAAAGCCAAAACAAGAGAGCAGATGCTGGAAGTTTTCCCTGAGTGCAAAACTGCAAAAACAGTTTATATGTATGCACCGACCTTCAGAGGAAATAACGCAAATAATGCTCATTTCCCATTTGATAAGCTTGACCTTACAGCATGGGGCAAATTTCTTGATGAAACGGATTCCGTTCTTATCGTAAAGCTCCACCCGTTTGTAAAAAGGCGTATCGAAATACCTGACGAGTATGCTCACAGAATACTTGACGCCTCCGACTACAGAGAGGTAAATGATATCCTCTTTATAGTTGACGTGCTTATCACAGACTACAGCTCTATCATATATGAGATGTCACTGCTTAAAAAGCCGATGCTTTTCTTTGCTTTCGACCAAAAGTATTATGAAGCAACAAGAGATTTCTATGAGCCGTATGAGGAGCTTGTTCCTGGTAAGATCGTCCACGATTTTGATGAGCTTATGACCGCTCTCAGAGATAAGGATTACGAGTTTGAAAAAATGGAGGGCTTCATAAAGAAGAACTTCAAATATACAGACGGCAAGTCTACCGACAGAGTAATAGACCAGCTTATCATGGGCATTGAGCCTGAAGATAACAGCATAAGATAAAAAAGATGAATAGAAACAGGAGGATCAGTATGGACAATGGTATGATATCAGTCTCAATGATGTGCGTCCATCTGGGACAGATAAAGGAATATCTTGACGCTTTTAAGCGCAACAATATCGAATATCTCCATATAGACGTAATGGACGGCTCATTTGTGCCGAATTTCACACTTTATCCTGATTATGTAAAACAGCTCCGTGATCTGACGGATATCCCATTTGATTTTCATTTCATGATAGAAAAGCCAGAGGAAAGGCTCCAGTGGTTTGATATCAGAGAGGGCGATTATGCGGCAGTGCATTATGAAAGCACAAAGCATATCGCAAAGTGCCTGCAATATCTCCGTTCTATCGGTGCAAAGCCTATCCTGGCTATCAATCCCGGCACACCTATCTGCGTGGTAGAGGAAGCCGTAGACTTCATAGACGGTGTGCTTGTCATGACAGTAAACCCTGGCTTTGCAGGACAGAAGCTCGTGCCTAACACGGTGGATAAGGCAAGACGTCTTAGAAAGTGGCTTGACGAAAACGGCCACGAGGACATCATCATAGAAACTGACGGCAATATGTCAAACGAGAACTGCCGCAAGCTTTACGAAGCAGGTGCAAGAATGTTTGTCGCAGGAACATCGAGCCTTGTTAAGCCGCAGGTAGAGGGTATAGACGAAAGGATAGCCGAAAACCGCAAAAATATTTGTCCTATGGAATAAAAAAATTGAAAAAATGCAGCCGCTCTGTATACATTGTGCAGGGCGGTTTTTTACATTGTTTATGAGAATACGAAAAAGCGGTGCAGAGTTTCCACTCCGACACCGCTTTGCTTATATCTTTACTTTATTTTTCTCTATAAAGTCCACATTCACTATCATGGGAATATATCACTCCCACCGCCTGCAAAAACGAATATATTATCACGCTTCCCACGAACTTCATTCCACGCTTTTTCAAGTCTGCAGATATCCTGTCGGACCATTCGTTGGTAGTTTTATCGCACTCATACAATATTTCTCCGTCAGTAAACTTGCAAAGATAATCATAAAAGCTCCCCTGCTTCTTCACAATATCCCGAAATATTCTTGCATTAGAAATACTCGCCCTAATTTTCAGCTTATTTCGCACAATAGAACTGTCAGAGCAAAGCTCTGCGATCTTCTCTTCGTCATATCCACAGACCCTATCAAGGTCAAATTCATCATAAGCCCTGCGGAAATTCTCACGCTTGTTCAGTATGCACTCCCACGAAAGCCCAGCCTGAAAAGACTCCAGCACAAGCATCTCAAACAAATAGCTGTCATCAGTCCTGAGAACGCCCCATTCCTTGTCATGATATTCCACATACTTTGGATTTTTAAGGTCGCACCATTTGCACCTGTTCATATAAGCTTCGTACCCTCGTTGTCAATGTGAAATTCCTTTACCTGCCAGCCTTTAAGCCCTGCGTTGTCAAGAGAAAATTTCATCTTGCCTGCGAAATATTGATTGCTCTCGTCCACAATAGCCATGATAGTTGGACCTGCACCGCTTATGTATGCCGCATATGCACCGTGAGTGTACGCAATGTCAAAAACGTCCTTGCAGTGGGGTATAAGCGCCATTCTGTAAGGCTGGTGAAGCCTGTCATCAACTGCCGTTTTCAGATTTTCAAACTTGCCCGTAAGAAGCGAAGCCGAGAAAAGCGCCGCACGGGAAAGGTTGTAAACTGCGTCCTTGTGTGAAACTTCCTTAGGCAGACAAGCCCTCGCTTCCTCAGTTTTCAGCTCAAAATCAGGTATTATCGCCACGAATTTCAGCTTTGTGAAAACCTCCTGCTTTACCCAGTGTACCTTTCTTCCGTCAAATACCGCCGTAACGATTCCGCCCAGCAGTGCAGGCGCAGTGTTGTCAGGGTGACCCTCTATCTGAGCAGCAAGGTCAACAAGATCGTCCTTTGTGAGGGGATCTCCAAGCATTTTGTTTGCTCCCACAAGTCCTGCGATTATGCAGGCAGAAGACGAGCCAAGACCTCTCGCCATAGGAATATTACTTGTCTGTATGAGCTTTAGTCCCTCAAGTTTTTTTCCGCATACCGCAAAAAGGTCTTTGGCAGAAATGTAAATAAGGTTTCTCTCGTCCGTAGGAATGTCAAGCCCGTCCGCCGCCGTTATGTCTATCTTGTCGCACTCCTCCATTTCAATGTAGTTGTAGTAAGTGAGCGCAAGCCCCAGTGCGTCAAAACCGGCGCCAAGGTTAGCCGACGTGGCAGGTATCTGTATTTTTATCATGGTGAAAACTCCTTTATAAAAAAGGCGGACATCAAGTCCGCCCCATATTGCTTTTGTGTAATGGCAAACAGTGTCCGCCGCTTTTTTATCAGTATATCCTTATCTTGCTTGCGATCTCAGCGGAGTGTGAAAGGATAGTCAGGTTAGCGTCAATGTCAGCCTCTTTCATGTTCGGCGTGATAAACGCAAGCTCGTTCTCTGTCCTGCCCGAACGCTCTATATACATGAGCTTTCCGAACATCTCAGAAATAGAAGACTTGAGAGCCTCAGCATTTTCAGCCTTTATGCGAACATACATTGAAACGTCCATGTCCTTGTATGGCGCAACAAAGTTCTTGTCATCACAATCTTCCCATGTAAGAGCAAGCACTCTGTGATGATGCTTCAGACAATCGATAATGTCGCCTACTACCGCTGAAGCTGTAGGAAGCTTGCCTGCACCCTGTCCGTAGAACATAACGTCGCCAACACCGTCGCCTGTTACGCTGATAGCATTGTATACATCGTCAACAGACGCAAGAAGATTTGACTTTGGCACAAGTCTTGGACAAACGATAGCACTCACTCTGCCGTCATCAAGCTTCTTTACAGAACCTATAAGCTTTATAACATATCCTGCGTTTGCAGCATATTCAACATCATCAAGTGTGATCTTTGTTATGCCTGAGCAGTGTACCATTTCAGGATAAATGTGCTTGCCGTATGCAAGTGAGCCAAGTATACAGATCTTTCTGCAAGCGTCCTCGCCCTCAACGTCAGCCGTAGGGTCAGCCTCAGCGTAACCAAGCTTCTGAGCCATTTTCAGCGCATCGTCGAATGACATCTGCTCTTTTATCATCTTTGTAAGAATGAAGTTTGTTGTGCCGTTGAGAATACCCGATATCTGAAGTATCTCGTTTCCTGCCAGACACTTGTTAAGCGGTCTGATGATAGGTATACCGCCGCCAACGCTTGCCTCGAACAGATAGTTGCAGTTGTGTTCCCTTGCTATTTTAAGAAGCTCTGCACCCTTTTCCGCAACTAGCGCCTTGTTTGATGTAACAACGCTCTTGCCGTGTTCAAGAAGCTTCTTTGTGTAGTCATAAGCGAAAGTCGTTCCGCCTACTACCTCGGCTACTACTTCTACCTCGGCATCATTGAGAATGATGTTGAAGTCCTTTATCATTTTGTCTGCAAATGGAGAATCAGGGAAATCCCTCAGATCAAGAATGTACTTGATGTCACATTCCTTGCCGACCTTTTTTGAGATAGATTCACGGTTTTTCATAAAAAGCTCTACCGTACCAGAGCCTACAACGCCATAACCGATAACTGCTACTTTACACATAAAAAATCCTCATTCCTAATAAATTATATATTGTTAAAATCTTATTTTACCCTTACTCTCCCGATATTATCTTGACTTCCACAACGCCGTGAACTTTAGAAAGCTCCTCCGTAAGCACGTTGGTGCTAAGTGCGTCATGCTCAAATCTTACCGAGAATGTCACCGTCGCCACCGAGTCGATAGGGATATTCTGGTTTATGGTCAGAATATTCGTGTTCAACTCGTAAAGCCGTGATATAATGGAGGAAAGCACTCCCTTTTCATCTCTCAGTATGCAGTATACCGAAACGATGTTGTTTGTGAGCTGTTCTTCATAATTGAATACGGAGTCCTTGTATTTGTAGTATGCGCTCCTCGATATCCCCACCTTGCGGCAGGCTTCCGATGAAGTGGAAACTTCGCCCCTTGCCCTCATGCGCTTTGCGGCAAGCACCTTTAGCACAATGTCAGGAAGCACCTCAGAGCTTACGATAACAAGTTTGTTTTGCCCGTTCTCCAATTTTAGTCCACCTCCAAAGTACAGATGTGTGCGTGATAAATACAAGTTTACCACTTTTGTCCCCTTTTGTCAAGTGACATGACCGCAGATATTCAACTAATTTTTCAAATTCAGGGTAAAATAAAATGTGTATTCTGACTAAAATCATTACACATAGAGCAATTTGTCCAAAGAAAAGTCATATAGATAGTGCAAAATATATAAAAAGTATGGCTTTGTACCCCTTCAAACTTGCTATTTAAGACAAAAAGGTGTACAATTAATGTTATGAAACTATCCTGCCTGAAAGGGGAGAATAATATGGATATGATAGCAGAAATACTGCAAACAGATAAAGCCGCTGCAGGCAAGCTTGAAAAAGCAGATATGGAAAGCGGCGAACTGCTGGAGCGCACAGTGAAAGAAGCACAGGAGCTGAAAGAAAACGCCCTGAAAGAAGCCGAAGCCTATAAAACGCAGAAAGCCAAAGAGGTCACAGAGCGTATAAATACCGAAAGCGAAAAGATAACTTCCGCACAGAACGAGAAAACAACAGTTCTCAATAAAATATTTGAAGAAAAACATACTCAGTGGGAGAAGGAGATATTTGATAATATCATCTCTCCGAAGTAGAGCAAAAATTCTCCGTGAAAGGGGCTGAAAAAATATGCTTGACAGTTGGTCTGCCAACGGAACAGTGGCGAAAATAAAATATATCCACGGCAGAATGTTTACTAAAGAGAACTATCATGAAATGCTCATGCGAAGAACAGTCCCCGAAGCCGCAGACTATCTTGCACATTCAGCCAGATATAAAGACGCCTTCCGTGACGTTGACCCAAATACCGTCCATAGAGGTTTTGTGGAGGCGCTTCTCCAAAGAGAGAATTTCAATACCTATATGCGCCTGTGCAGATTTCAGGAGCTTGATAAACTGCCTTTTTATGACTTCCTTATAAAAAGCAAGGAGATAGAATGTATTCTGTCCATGATAAACAATATAAATTCAGGGCTTGATAATTCTTACCTTAACGACCTTCCCGGCTATGTCATAAAACATTCAAAGGTGAGCCTTCTTGAAATGAGCCGAGCCGAGAACTATGAACAGCTTCTTAAAATACTAAGAAATACACCGTATTATAAGATACTGGTGAAAATACCGCCTTTGGAGGACGGCTCAGCGGATTATACCGAGTGCGAGCTAAGGCTGAGAACAGCCTATTATACCGAGCTTTTAAATACCGCAAAGCATGATTTTTCCGAAATGCAAAGCAAACAGCTCTCAGAAATGATAAGCCGAGAGATAGATTGCCTTAACATAATAAACGCCTACCGTATGAAAGCTTTTTTTGGCTACTCCTCCGAGGAGATAAAAAAACGGCAGATAAGAATAAAAACAGGCACAGGCTCAGTTAAAAGACTTGATAAGTATTATGAGCTTGAAAGCCCCGAAGATATGCTCGAATGGGTGAAAAGATCAAAGTATTCAAAGGGTTGCAAACAGACCTCTGAATATATCGAAAGTATAGTCCGAAGTTCACAGTTTGCCTATCTTTCTCATATCCTCGCCCAAAGCACCGCCGCACCGGTTTCACTCTATGCCTTTATGAAACTGTGCAGTACGGAAGCCTTGAACATCGTGCATATAATCGAAGCGATAAGATATAATGCCGACCCCTCGGCAGTTGAAAAGGATCTTATCATCACCGCCTGAGCGGTAAATTCTCAGGAAAGGAGATAATGTGATTGGCTATAGAAAAAATGTCCCTTGTGAATATAGCAGGTCTTATGGACGAGCTTGATGCGACCTTGAAAAGGTGCTGTGAAAGCGGCTGTTTTCATATTGAGCCTGCGGGCAATTCTCCTGACAGCGCAATGAAGCCCCTCAGCGAGAAAAATGAGTATGACCGACCTCTGAAAGAGCTTGCCCAGCTTTCTGCACAGCTTGGTATAACTCTAAAGGAAACTGATTTTACTGACTGTGACCTGTCAGCTCCGCAGGATTTTAACTCCCTGTTTGAAAAGTATAATACCCCTTTCAGCGAGCTTAATACAAAGCGGCTGGAGCTTACTCAGCGTATCTCAGAGCTTGGAGGGGCGGTCAGACAAATAGACCACCTGAAAGGTATGCACAGCGACTTTCAGCAGCTTTTCTCAATGAAGTATGTTTCCGTCCGTATCGGAAAGCTGCCTGTGGATAATCTGCCGAAGCTTGACTATTATAACGAGAATTTCTTCTTTGTCCCCTTTGAAACGGGAAAAAGCTTCTGCTGGGGAATGTATTTCGTCCCTGAACGTGATAAACAGCGTGTTGATGATATCTTCCACTCAATGTATTTTGAAAGGATACGGATACCGTCCTATGTATCAGGTGACGCAGACGAAGCCTTGGAAAAGCTAAAACAAACTATAGACGCAGATACAGTTGAGAACGCAAAGATAAACGAGCAGATAAACGAGCTTGCCGCAAAAGCAGAGCCTGAACTGCAAAAAGCTTTTTCAAAACTAAGGTTTATCCACGATACCTTTGACCTGCGGCGAAATGCCGCCGCACTAAACGATAAGTTTTATCTTAAAGGCTTTATCCCCGAAAAGGAAAAAGACCGTTTTGATAAGCTTTTCGAGGATATGCGTTCAGTGTCAGTGGTCTATCTCCCACCTGACGCAGACGCCTCATGTGAGCCGCCTACAGTGCTTAAAAACAACTTTTTGACCCGACCTTTCACAATGCTTGTGGAAATGTATGGTCTGCCTGAGTATAAAGGCTATAACCCGACAGCCTTCGTGGCAATAACCTATACTCTGCTTTTCGGTATAATGTTCGGCGACTTGGGACAAGGACTTCTTATCGTTCTAGGCGGACTTGCCTTGAAGAAAAAGCTGGGAGCAAAAATAAGCGGTCTTGTCACACGCCTTGGCATATCAAGTATGATATTCGGTACTCTCTATGGCTCGTTCTTCGGTTATGAAGAGCTTTTAGACCCTGTGTTTGAGAATATAGGACTTGACTTCCTGCCCCTAAAGGTTTTCAAGCAAACGAACTTTATCCTCATAACTGCCGTTGCCATAGGTGTGGCACTTATCGTTATCTCAATGATACTCAATATCTATATCGGCTTTAAAAATAAGGATTACGAAAAAGCCATTTTCGGCTGTAACGGTATCGCAGGACTTGTGTTCTACAGCTCCGTTGCGGCAGGACTTGTTGGAACGCTCATGTTCGATGTAAAAGTCATGTCCACTCCGTTTGTCATTTTCCTTATCGTAATACCATTGGTGTGCATATTCTGCCGAACACCTTTCTCTATCGCCGTGAAGTATAAACAGTGGCGCTTGTCCGAGGACGAGGAAAAAATGACCGTGGGCAACTTTATAGTTGAGAACTTCTTTGAAATGTTTGAGTTCCTGCTGAGCTATGTTTCAAATACTATGTCATTTCTCCGTGTGGGCGGATTTGTCCTTTCCCACGCAGGCATGATGCTAGTGGTAATGACCCTTATGGAAATGTGTTCCGCCGCCGCACAGCCATTTGTGCTTGTGCTTGGCAACCTGTTTGTAATGGTAATGGAGGGCATGATAGTTGCCATTCAGATAATCAGACTTGAATTTTATGAGATATTCTCCCGCTTCTATGAGGGCGGCGGAAAACCATTCGAGCCTGTTGGTGTAAAATTTACTGCACAAACAGAATGATATCAAATTTGTGGTATTGTTTTGCAGGGGCGAACATCGTTCGGTCACTTGCCGTGACGGGCATTTTACCCCGACCATTATCCATACCCGTACAATGTAATTCGTAAAATCTAAAGTAAAAATAATTTTTTTGGAGGAATCAACTATGCTTATCTATTTCCTGCTCCCACTTATAGCAGTCGCACTTCTTTGCGTACCATTCATTTTCACCGCAAAGAAAATAAAGAACGGAAGATCGCCAAAGGGTGCTTTTATCGGCAATCTCTGTACATTTGCAGGCATAATGCTATGCGCTCTTATCGTCCCTGTAGGTAACTTTGTTTCAGCCGCAAGCGAGGAGGGCGTTAAGGCAGCCCTTTCAACAGGCGCAGGCCTTGGCTACCTTGCAGCAGCCCTTGCCGTTGGACTTTCCTGCGTAGGTTCAGGCATAGCTGTTGCCGCAGGCGCTCCAGCCGCTATCGGTGCAACCTCAGAAGACCCTAAGAACTTTGTAAAGGCTCTTATCTTCGTTGTTCTTGGCGAAGGTATCGCCCTCTATGGACTTCTTATCGCTATCCTTATAATCTCAAACGTAGGCACTGCACTGGGCATCTAACATGAGATTTTATCTTATCAGCGATAATATAGATACCCAAATGGGCATGAGACTTTCAGGTATCGAGGGCGTTGTGGTGCATACCTCCGAGGAGGTGTCAAACGCACTTGATAAGGCTATGGAAATGAAGGACGTGGGCGTTGTGCTTATGACAGAGCTTGCAGTCAAGCAGTGCAGAGAAAAGGTCTATGACTATAAGCTCACAAGAGAAACGCCCCTCATAGTTGAAATACCAGACCGCCATGCCACATCAAAGATATCTGATACCATTTCCCACTATCTCGCAGAAGCAGTGGGAATAAAGCTGTGATTTTGATAGGAGTTTAGTAATGGAAAATCAGACGATAAAACTTGAACGCTTCAAGCAGGCTGTCTTTGAGGACGCTGAAAAACAGGCAAAGCTCATAACCGAATCCGCTGATAAACAGCGTGAAAACGAGCTTGCTCAGGCGAAAATAGAAGCACAAAGCCTCGCAGACTCAAAAAAAGCCGCCACAGATAAGACCGAGGAGGCAAGAGCCGTAAGGGAAATATCTTCAAAACAGCTTGAAGCTAAAAGAAACGTGCTTTGCCATAGAGAAAAGCTTATAGACAGCGTTTTTGACAACGTAAAAAGCAGGCTTGCGACTTTCAAAGCAAGCAGAGATTATAAGTCTTGGCTAAAAGAAAAAGCCGAAAAATGCAAACAGACCTATCCCGAGCATAAGGGCGTTATCTACCTCTCACCTGAGGATATGAAATACGCCTCTGACCTTGCAGACTTTGAAGTAAAAAGCCGAGATTCCATAGAGCTTGGCGGTATGCTCATGGTCTATGAGGATATTGGTATAGCACTTGATTATACCTTTGATTCAGCATTTGAGGGGCAGCGTTCAGCCTTTACTGAAAAAGCCGAGCTTGTGCTTGGGTAATAAGGAGTTTTTTATGGATAAAATATATTCGGTAAACGGACCTGTAGTAAAGGTTGCAGATACGAAAAGCTTTGCCATGCAGGAAATGGTCTATGTGGGCAAAAAGCGTCTTATCGGCGAGGTCATAAGAGTGCAGTCCGATTTTACCACCATTCAGGTCTATGAGGGCACAACAGGGCTTATGCCTGACGAGCCTGTTATCTCAACAGGCGCACCAATGTCCGCAACCCTCGGCCCCGGTATAATAAATAACATCTTCGACGGCATAGAAAGACCGCTTAAAAAGCTTGAGGAAGTCTCAGGCGCATTTATCGCTGACGGTGCAGACATAAGCTCGCTTGATACAGAGAAAAAGTATCCCGTTACAATGACAGTGAAAACAGGGGATAAGCTTTCCGCAGGGGATATTTATTGCACCTGCCCCGAAACGCCACTTATCACACATAAGTGTATGCTTTCCCCTCTGTCAAAAGGCGGAGAGGTCATATGGACTGCCGAAAACGGCGACTATACAATAAATGACGTTGTGGCAAAAATAAAAGCCCCTAACGGAGCAGTAGAGGAGCTTACCCTCTGCCAGAAATGGCCTATCAGAACATCAAGACCATGCAAAAACCGCCTGCCTATCACAAAGCCGTTGGTAACAGGTCAGCGTATCGTTGATACTATCCTGCCGGTTGCAAAGGGCGGAACAGCCGCTATCCCTGGGGGCTTCGGCACAGGCAAGACCATGACCCAGCACCAGCTTGCTAAATGGTGTGACGCAGATATAATCGTCTATATAGGCTGCGGCGAGCGTGGAAATGAAATGACGCAGGTGCTTGAGGAGTTCTCAGAGCTTATCGACCCGAAAACACAAAGACCGCTTACCGACCGAACAGTGCTTATCGCAAATACCTCAAATATGCCTGTTGCCGCCCGTGAAGCTTCTATCTATACGGGCATAACCCTTGCCGAGTATTACCGTGATATGGGTTATCATATCGCAATTATGGCAGACTCTACCTCACGTTGGGCAGAAGCTCTCCGTGAGATATCAGGCAGACTTGAAGAAATGCCTGCCGAGGAAGGTTTTCCTGCCTATCTGCCGTCACGAATTTCCGAGTTCTATGAGCGTGCAGGCTATGTTGAAACTCTGGGAGGCAAGGAAGGCTCTGTTACTATAATCGGAGCAGTTTCGCCCCAAGGCTCTGACTTTTCCGAGCCTGTCACACAGAACACAAAGCGGTTTGTACGTTGCTTCTGGGCACTTGATAAATCCCTCGCCTATGCAAGACATTATCCTGCAATAAACTGGAACACAAGCTATTCCGAGTATACAGAAGACCTTGCAGATTATTATAATAAAAACGTCAATGAGAACTTCATGAAAGTCAGACAGGAGATATCAAATATCCTCGTTGAGGAAAATACCCTTATGGAGATAGTTAAGCTCATGGGTACAGACGTCCTCCCTGACGATCAAAAGCTTCTTATCGAAACCGCAAGAGCCGTAAGAGTAGGCTTTTTACAGCAAAACGCCTATCATAAGGACGATACCTACGTCCCCCTTGATAAGCAGTACCGCATGATGAAACTTATCACAGATTTCTATGCCCTTGCAAAGAAATCACTTTCACAGGGCGTGAACGTTGATAAAATAATAGGCTGCGGCTGGATAGAAAAGCTTATCAAAGTCAAGTATGATATACCGAACGATAAAATAGAGCTTTTTGACGAATACGAAAAGAATATGAAAGCCGATATGGAGGCTTTGACAGGAGGTGCAGGAGCGTGAACGTAAAATATATCGGCCTTAGCGAAATAAACGGACCGCTCGTTGCACTTGACCATGTAAGCGGCATTTCCTATGACGAAATGGCAGAAATAAAACTTGATGACGGCACACGCCGCCTTGCAAGAGTTGTAGAGGTGGAAAAAGACAGAGCCGTTTTGCAGGTTTTCGAGGGAACAAAAGGACTTTCCCTTGTTAATACCACCACAAGCTTTCAGGGCAAGCCTATGGAGCTTGCATTGTCTACCGAAATGCTGGGCAGGATATTCAGCGGAGCAGGCAAGCCTATCGACGGTCTGGGGGAGATCTTCCCCGAAAAATACCGTGACATAAACGGCTCGCCCCTTAACCCCGTTTCAAGAACATATCCTCGAAACTATATAAACACAGGAATATCCTCCATAGACGCCCTTACTACCCTTATAAGAGGTCAGAAACTCCCTATCTTCTCAGGTTCGGGACTTTCCCATAATAAGCTCGCCGTGCAGATAGTAAGGCAAGCGAAAATCGCCGACGAAAACGGACAGGATTTCGCAATAGTTTTCGGAGCAATGGGCGTAAAAAACGACGTTGCAGATTATTTCAAACGCTGTTTCGAGGAAACAGGCGTTTTGCAAAGGGTCGCAATGTTTTTGAATCTTTCAAACGACCCTATCATAGAGCGTATCCTCACTCCAAGATGCGCCCTCACTTGTGCCGAATATCTTGCCTTTGAGCATGATATGCACATTCTCGTTATCCTCACAGATATGACTTCCTATGCCGAAGCCTTGCGAGAGTTCTCATCATCAAAGGGCGAGATACCGGGAAGAAAAGGCTATCCGGGCTATCTCTATTCCGACCTTGCCTCTATCTATGAAAGAGCAGGCATTGTAAAGGGTGCAAAAGGCTCTGTTACGCAGATACCGATACTCACCATGCCGAATGACGATATCACCCACCCTGTCCCTGACCTTACAGGCTATATAACCGAGGGGCAGATTGTTCTTGACAGAAACCTCGACCAAACAGGCGTTTATCCTGCTGTTTCTATCCTGCCGAGCCTTTCAAGACTTATGAAAGACGGCATAGGCGAGGGCTATACAAGGGAAGACCACCAAATGGTGTCAAACCAGCTTTTTGCAGCCTATGCAAAGGTGCAGGACGCAAGAAGCCTTGCCTCCGTTATCGGTGAGGAGGAGCTTTCCGATACCGATAAAGCCTATCTGAAATTCGGTACGCTTTTTGAGAAGCATTTTATCGACCAAGGCTTTGACGTGAACCGTTCCATAGACGAAACTCTCGACCTAGGCTGGAGCTTGCTCTCCACCCTGCCGAAATCAGAGCTTGACCGTGTTGACGAAGAACATCTGGAGCATTATTACAGTGCCGAAAAAGCTAAGGCACTTTTTGCAGAGGACTAAAATTCAGTGCCGCACAAATAATTATGTAGGGGCGAACATTGTTCGCCCGTTATTCCACAATATTGCGGTTATTTATGATATTGCCGTCACTCACAATATTGTTGTTTGCGATTTTGAAATTATTTGCAACATCACTATTCCAATGCTGAATAAAACGGCTCACAAAGAAAAAATCGGGCGAACAATGTTCGCCCCTACTGGACTTTATTTATATACAGTGATATAATAGAAAGAGGGTGTGACCAATGGCTGAACAGCAGGTCTTTGCCACAAAGGGAAATCTTATACTTTATAAAAAGGCTCTGAAGCTTGCCGCATTGGGCTATGAGCTTCTGGACAGAAAAAGAAATATCCTTATAAGAGAGCTTATGAGCCTTGTTGACAAAGCAGGGGAGCTTAGAGGAAGCATTGAGGACACCTACAAGGAAGCCTACAGCGCACTCCAGCTTGCAAATATCTCCATGGGTCTTGTTACACCTTATGCAAATTGTATCCCTGTTGAAACAGGCGTTGAGATAAGCACAAGAAGCGTCATGGGCGTTGAGCTGCCAAAGGTCACCCTTAAAGAACGCCCTCTGAAAGTCACATACGGCTTTTCTCAGACCGATTCTCAGCTTGACAGAGCCTATCTTGCCTTTGAAAAGGTAAAACAGACCACAGCAGTCCTCGCAGAGGTGGAAAACAGTATCTACAGACTGTCCGTAGCCATAAAAAAGACACAGCGCAGAGCAAACGCCCTGCAAAACATAATCATTCCAAGAAATGAACGCATAGTGAAATTCATTACTGACTCTCTTGAAGAAAAGGACAGAGAGGAGTTCTCACGAATGAAAGTAATAAAGGCGGCAAAGCTAAAGTCGGCAAAATGACATTTGTAATGGCGCGGCGTAATTTCTGCAATGTTATTGTAGGGGCGGTCACTCTCCGTGACGGGCATTTCACGCTGTGCATTTATTAATGCAACACCCTTGTACTGCACAAATAAATTGTAGGGGCGACCTGAGGTCGCACGTCTAGTCGCCAGCTTGCAGCATTATAAAAACATGAAAGGAAAGATAAAAATGGAATATATCAAAAAAGTATTCAGAAGCTATTGGATATTGTCTATATTCTGCGTAGTGCTGGGCATTGCGCTCATAATCGACCCTAATTTCTTCACCGCCGCCATAGGCTATGTTATTGGTGGACTTTTCACCGCATTCGGTGCAGTGGAGCTTATAAGATACTTCGCCATGGGCAAAGACGACCAGAGCTATTCTTCAAGCCTTGTGAGAGGGATCATCCTCGCCGCCATAGGCATTTTCATTATCATAAGACCTGATTTTATCCCGAAAGTCATTGCCGTTGTCTGCGGACTTTATATGCTCATAAGCGGCATCGTGAACATTCAGGACTCCCTTAACCTTAGACGTGCAGGTGTAGAAAGCTGGAACGTAAGCTGTATCTCAGCCGCTGTTACCACTCTCGTTGGTATACTTCTCCTCTTTGACCCTCTTATTTTAGGCGAAACCGCAATGATAGTCCTTGGTATCGCTCTGCTCGTTTCAGGTGTGACGAATATCTTCGGCTGTTTTACCGCAGGCTCAAAGCTCAAAAAGGTAAATAAGCTTATGAAAAAAGAGCTGAAAGACAGACCTGATAAGGATCATTATATAGATATTTAGGATATTATCGCAGGGGCGACCTAGGGTCGCCCACTTTTTTTCACTATTTTAGCAGTTTGATGTATTTCTTTACAAAAATATGTGCATTTTATTGACATGGGATGTGATTTCACAAGTTTCAACAAATATTTTTGCGTCAATTTGTAAAAGTCTATAAAAATAAAAAAAAGCCTTGACAAATGAGGTCAAAAGGTATATACTCATAATTGTAAACAGCAAAGGCGCTGTGAACCACTTAGGTTCGCAGTGTCTTTTTTATTTTTTTAGACTATAATTTATAATAGGAGGAATTCAATATGGCAAACGTTCCTGAATATTTCGGCTCAGACGTATTCAATGAATCAGTGATGAAAGAAAGACTTCCAAAGGCTACATATAAGGCTTTGAAGAAGACTATCGACAACGGCGATCCACTTGATATCGAGGTTGCAAACATCGTTGCTAACGCAATGAAGGATTGGGCAGTTGAAAAGGGCTGCACACATTACACTCACTGGTTCCAGCCAATGACAGGTCTTACAGCAGAAAAGCTCGACAGCTTTATCTCACCAACTGAGGACGGTCACGTTATCATGGAGTTCTCAGGCAAGGAGCTTGTTAAGGGCGAACCTGACGCTTCTTCTTTCCCATCAGGCGGATTGAGAGCAACATTCGAGGCAAGAGGCTATACAGCTTGGGATCCAACTTCATACGCATTCATTAAGGAAAAAGCACTTTGTATTCCTACTGCTTTCTGTTCATACAATGGCGAAGCGCTTGATAAGAAAACTCCGCTTCTCCGTTCAATGGAAGCTATCAATAAGTCAGCTCTCAGAATTCTGAAGTTGTTCGGCTCAGACGCAACAAGAGTTACAGCAAACGTTGGTCCTGAGCAGGAATACTTCCTTGTAGACAGAGAGATGTATGCAAAGAGAGAGGACCTTATCCTTGCAGGCAGATCGCTTTACGGCGCACCTGCTCCAAAGGGTCAGGAACTTGAAGATCACTATTTCGGTACTATCAAGACAAGAGTTCAGGCTTACATGAAAGATCTTGACGAGCAGCTCTGGAGGCTTGGTATTTACGCTAAAACAAAGCATAACGAGGTAGCGCCTGCTCAGCACGAGCTTGCTCCTATCTATGGCACAACAAATATCGCGACCGACCACAACCAGCTCACAATGGAGATCATGAAGAGAACAGCTAGAAAGCACGGCTTCAAGTGCCTGCTTCATGAGAAGCCATTCGCTGGCATCAACGGTTCCGGTAAGCATAACAACTGGTCTATCTCAACAAACACAGGTGTAAACCTCCTCGATCCTGGTAAAACACCTGCTGAGAACGCTCAGTTCCTCCTGTTCCTTACAGCAGTTATCAAGGCTGTAAATGATTATCAGGATATTCTGAGAGCTTCAGTTGCTTCTGCTGGTAACGACCATAGACTTGGCGCTAACGAAGCTCCTCCGGCTATTATTTCTATCTTCCTTGGCGACGAGCTTACAGGCGTTCTCGATGCTATCGTAAACGGCGTTAAGTATGAGGACAAGAGAGTTGAGATGGAGATCGGTGTTGACGTTCTGCCACACTTCCCTAAGGATACAACAGATCGTAACAGAACTTCACCATTTGCATTCACAGGCAATAAGTTTGAGTTCAGAATGCCTGGTTCAAAGCTTTCAGTAGCAGGCCCTAACACAGTTCTTAACACTATCGTTGCTGACGTTCTCGATCAGTTTGCTGACGAGCTTGAAAAGGCTGACAACTTCCAGGACGCTCTTGACGATCTTATCAAGAGAACTATCAAGGAAAATCAGAACATCATCTTCAACGGCAATGGTTATTCAGACGAGTGGCCTGTTGAAGCTGAAAAGAGAGGACTTCTTAACCTTAAGTCAACTCCTGAAGCTGTTCCAACATTCCTTGCACAAAAGAATGTTGACGTATTCTCTAAGTACGGAGTTTATACAGAAGCTGAGCTTCAGTCAAGAGTTGAGATTCTCCTCGACGAGTATTGCAAGACACTCAATATCGAGGCTCTTACAATGATCGACATGGCTAAGAAGGAGATCCTTCCTGCTGCCGCTAAGTATATCAAGGATATCGCAAAGACTGCTGAGCTTGCAAAGAGCTGCGGTGCTGAAACTGTATTTGAGGAAGAGACCGTTAAGGAAATTTCAGCTCTCGTAACTGAGATGTACAAGGCACTTGGCACACTGGAAGCTGATGTACAGAAAGTACACTCTATCGAGGACACACAGGAAATGGCAAACTTCTTCCACGATACTATCTTTGCAGATATGGGTGCTCTCAGAGTTCCGGCTGATAAGATCGAAACACTGGTAGGCAAGGATTACTGGCCTTATCCAACATACAGCGATCTGCTGTTCTACGTTAAGTAAGGGACAATTCAAATTTTCAATATAACACGGACTTTATAACAAACTAACCACAGATCTACTACTTTGTTCCCCTACAGCTACAATAATATACAGAATGCACAATGAAGTGTATGACAGACCGAGCCGAATGGCTTTGGTCGTCATACACTTTTTTGTATTTTAGGAGGAAAAAGATATGACAAACACTGTAACAGTATTGGCTGAAAGCACAGGCTTCAGTGCCGTCAATACTATATGGGTACTGTTGGGAGCTGCACTTGTATTCTTTATGCAGGCAGGCTTCGCAATGGTTGAAACGGGCTTCACCCGTGCGAAAAACGCAGGTAACATAATCATGAAAAACCTGATGGACTTCTGTATCGGAACTCCGCTGTTCTGGCTCTTTGGTTTCGGTATAATGTTTGGCGACGGAAAGTTCATCGGAGCTTACAAGGGAATAGCTGATTCAACATATGCCTCAGCTGCTCCAGACGGAGTGCCTTTCTTTGCATTCCTTATCTTCCAGACAGTGTTCTGTGCAACAGCAGCAACTATCGTCTCTGGAGCTATGGCAGAAAGAACAAAGTTCATTTCTTATTGTATCTATTCAGCAATTATAAGCCTTCTGGTCTATCCTATCGAGGCTCACTGGATTTGGGGCGGTGGCTGGCTCGCAGACCTCGGCTTCCATGATTTCGCAGGTTCAACTTGCGTTCATATGGCAGGCGGCGTTGCAGCATTCGTTGGCGCAGCTATCCTTGGTCCTCGTATCGGTAAGTATGACAAGAATGGCAAGGCAAAGGCTATCCCAGGTCACTCGCTTACACTTGGCGCACTTGGCTGCTTTATCCTTTGGTTCTGCTGGTTCGGTTTCAACGGTGCGTCAACAACTTCAATGGAAGGCGACGCTATCCCGCTTGCAGGTAAAGTTTTCGTAACAACAAACCTTGCAGCAGCAGTTGCAACTATCACAACAATGATTTTTACTTGGATCAAGTACAAGAAGCCTGATGTTTCAATGACACTTAACGCTTCGCTTGCAGGTCTTGTAGCTATCACAGCTCCATGCGACACAGTTTCACCAGTATCAGCAGCTATAATCGGTATCGTTGCAGGTATCCTCGTAGTTGTAGGTGTAGAGTTTATAGATCAGGTACTCAAGATAGATGACCCAGTTGGTGCTTGCGGAGTTCATATGCTCAACGGTATGTGGGGTACTATCGCAGTGGGTCTTTTCTCAGACGGTACTTGCGGTGAAAAGGGACTCTTCACAGGCGGCGGAGCACATCTCCTTGGTATCCAGCTTCTCGGTATGGTATCAGTTATCGCTTGGGTAGCTATCACAATGACTATCGTATTCCAGATCATCAAGCACACGATCGGTCTTAGAGCTTCCGAGCAGGAAGAGATCCTTGGTCTTGACGTTACAGAGCATGGTCTTGTATCTTCTTACGCTGACTTCGCACCAGCAATGTCACAGGCAATGCTCAGCTATACAAAGGACGATGCAAAGAGCGTTGTAAAGGTAGACAAGTCAACAGAGCCTGTAGTTCCTGTTGAGAAGGCCATCAAGGTAGAATCTTATGCAACAGACGCACCGTCTGCTGACGGCACACCTAAAATGACAAAGGTCGCTATCATCTGCAAGCAGCAGAAGCTCAACGATCTTATCACAGCTTTGGAGGACATCGACGTAACAGGTGTTACAGTAACGAACGTTCTTGGCTGCGGAATGCAGAAAGGACAGCCTGAGTATTACCGTGGTGCAGTTGTTGAAACAAATCTGCTGCCAAAGGTAAAGGTCGAGGTCGTTATTTGCAAGGTACCAACAAGAGCAGTTATTGATGCTGCAAAGGCAGCCCTTTATACAGGTCATATTGGAGACGGAAAGATCTTTGTATACAACATTGAGAACGTAGTAAAGATCAGAACGAATGAAGAGGGTTATGACGCACTTCAGGACGATTAAGCCTTAAAGATGACGGGTGACTACCCAATAAAATTGCCCCCATCCCACTTATAAATTATAGCTTGGAACCCGTGGTCGGAGAAATTCGGCTGCGGGTTTCAAGTTTTTATGAGGGGGAGTATAAGTGAGGAGTGAGGAGTGAGGAATGGGCAAAGCCGACCAGAGTAAAAAACAAGCACAAAGTAAAAGTCAGCACCAAGCGTAGCGATTTTGCGGCGAAGAACTTGCCCGAATAAGATGTGGTGGTAAGAGAAAAATTGAGGGCAAGATAAATGCGGGCGACCTCAGGTCGCCCCTACATATACATTGTGCGGTCATTAGAATTTGTGCAATAAAACAAAAACAGGACAGCCCTCATGAGCTATCCTGTTTGCGTTAATGCGAATTATTCTTCTATTTCTGTGGTCTTGATGTGAAGCTCTTCAAGCTGCTTCTCGTCTACTGTGGACGGACAAGCACTCATAAGCTCGCTGGCGTTCTGTACCTTTGGGAACGCTATTACATCTCTAAGGCTGTCGGCATTGCAGATTATCATGGAAAGTCTGTCAAGTCCTATGCCCATGCCGCCATGCGGTGGTGCGGCATAACGATAGGCGTCTACGAGGAAGCCGAACTTTGCTTCTATCTCTTCGTCTGTCATGCCAAGTGCTTCAAACATTTTCTGCTGAAGCTCAAAGTCTGTTATTCTCATTGAGCCTGATGAAAGCTCTGTGCCGTTGAGGACAAGATCCCATGCCTTTGCACGGACGTTTGCAGGGTCGGTGTCAAGATAGTCAAGACACTCCTCCATTGGCATTGTGAATGGGTGGTGCGCTGCTACCCATGTGTCGTTCTCGTCGTCATACTCAAAGAATGGCATTTCTGTTATCCATACAAAATTGAACTTGCCCTCTGGGATAACGCCAAGACGCTTTCCGCAGATAAGTCTGAGTGCGCCCAAAGTTGGAAGAACTACCTTGTTCTTGTCTGCACAGATGAGGATAAGGTCGCCTTTTTCTGCTCCAACGGCTGCGTTTATCTTCTCAAGATCGCCCTCGCCAAGGAACTTCTTGAATGAGCAGTTTGGTTCGTCTGCCCAGCGGATATACGCAAGACCCTTTGCACCTATGCCCTTTGCGTGCTCAACAAGCTTGTCGATCTCTTTTCTTGTGTATGTGGCTGCTCCGCCCTTGACGTTTATTGCACGAACTGAGCCGCCTGCCTCGATAGCTGACTTGAATACCACAAAGTCAATATCCTTAACAGTATCTGTGATATCCTGTATCTCCATGCCGAAACGTGTATCTGGCTTGTCAGAGCCATAACGGCTCATAGCGTCTGCAAATGTAAGTCTTGGCAGTGGGAGAGTTACCTCTACACCGAGTATCTCTTTGAAAAGCTTTTCGATATAGCCCTCGATACAAGCCTGGATATCCTCCTGATCGACAAATGACATCTCAAGGTCTATCTGTGTGAACTCAGGCTGTCTGTCAGCTCTCAGGTCCTCGTCACGGAAACATCTTGCAAGCTGGATATACCTGTCATAACCTGATATCATAAGGAGCTGCTTGTATATCTGCGGTGACTGTGGAAGTGCATAGAACTTGCCTGCATGAACTCTTGAAGGAACGAGGTAATCTCTTGCACCCTCTGGGGTGGACTTCATCATCATAGGAGTTTCTATCTCAAGGAAACCATTGTCATAGAAATACTCTCTTGTTATCTGAGCGATCTTATGACGGGTGATGATATTCTTCTGAAGCTTTGGATTTCTAAGGTCAAGGTAGCGGTATTTGAGCTTCAGCTCATCGTTTACCTTATCTGAGTTTGTTACCTCAAACGGTGTTGTTTCAGCCTTTGAGAGAATTCTCAGGTCTGTTACGGCAACTTCTATCTTGCCTGTTTTTAGCTTTTCGTTCACGCTCTCACGAGGACGTACCATACCCTTTGCCATGAGTACATACTCGCTTTTTACAAGCTGAGCCTTTTCAAAAACGGCTCTGTCTGTTTCATCATTGAATGCAAGCTGTACAAGTCCAGTTCTGTCACGGAGGTTGATGAAGATAAGGTTGCCCATATCTCTTACTCTGTCGGCAAAGCCGCATACCACGACTTCCTGCTCTGTTTCAGGCACTTCGCCGCAGTAATGGGTCCTGCGTAAGCCCTTCATTGTATCAAGTTTCATTTTACATTACTTCCTTTTCTTTATGTTTATATGGATAATAATTATTCATCGCTTTCGTCTGTTTTGCTGACGGCAGGCGGGAAGCTGTCGAGATAGGCTCTGACGAACTTCTTCTTGTTGTCCCAGAACATGAGGAACAATCCCACGAGCCATATTGCGGCAAAGCATACTGCGCCTGTTTTCTCTCCAAGTGCCACAAGCATAAGGGTGAGGAAAAGCACAAGCACCGTCCATATGACGCCCACAACATAGGCATAGATAGGCTTTCTGAACTTGCCGTATATCCTGGAGCCGTTGGGGGTCTTTTCTACCTTGCCATAAAAGCCTGTTGAGCCTCCGTCACGCTTTTTAGCGGTGTGGTGGAAGATCTGAAAGCTTTCGGCGTCTGTGCGGTAGCCATAAAAAATGGTATCGTCACGGTGGTTTTTCATGAACTTGCTTTGGGAGAGAATGTTTATGGTCGGTTTATGCTCGATAAGGTCGCCGTCAAGCTTTCTGAGAACTCTTTTAGGCGAAAGTGAGGTTTCCACCTCATAGGTCACGGGTCTTATTGCAAGCATTATTTATCTTCCTTTTTATCGGGATAATCAGCAGGGTCAAAGACCTTGTCGTTTATCTTTATCTGTCCGCCTGTGTGGGTGTTGCAGAGCATACCATAGATAGTGCCGCATTTTGTACACCTGAACTGGTGGAAAAGCTTTTCAGCATACCACTTGTTGTCGTTATCCATTATCTTATCAAGTGGGCAGGTCTGATAGGTCATTTCAACTTCCCCTGCCAGCAGCATTCTTGCAAGAGAACCTATACAGAGCATATATTCCTGCGGAGTGTGTATTTCTACCAGAGGTATTTTCTCGCACTGTTCACATCTCATTGCTTAGTTCTCCTTTCCGATAAATTTCTCTATATCAGCGTCGATATCCTTGAACATATCCGCCATAAGTGCATTTGAAAAGTTCTCGGCAATTGTGTTGTCAAGCCTGATATCTGTCTGCTCGCCTGTTGCCATGTTTTTGAGCTTTGCAACGCCTGATTCTATCTCGTTGTCGCCAAGCACCATAACGAACTTTGCGCCTGTTTTGTTTGCATACTTCATCTGAGCGTTAAGTCCTTTGCCTATAAGGTCATATTCTACGAAACAGCCCTCTTCTCTAAGCTCGGAGGCTATGCCCATTGCCTTTTTAAGGGCGTCCTCGCCCATTGGTATGATATAAAGGTCGCAGGTCTTTGGCTCCATATAGTCACAGCCCTGAGCGTCCATTACCATGAGAAGTCTTTCAAGTCCCAGACCGAAGCCGAGGGCAGGGGTAGGCTTGCCGCCAAGCTGCTGGATAAGTCCGTCATAACGTCCGCCGCCGCAGACTGTACCCTGTGCGCCTATCTCATCGGTGATGAACTCGAAAACTGTTCTTGTATAGTAATCAAGACCTCTTACTATCTTAGGGTTGATGTCAAAGTCGATACCCATTACGGAGAGGTACTCCTGAAGCTTCTCAAAGTGTTCTTTGCAATCATCGCAGAGATAATCGAGGATAACAGGGGCGTCCTTGCCAAGCTCCTGACAGTGTTTGATTTTACAATCAAGTATTCTCATTGGATTTTTGTCAAGTCTGTCCCGACAAGTCTCGCAAAGCTGGTCTTTTCTTGCGGCAAAATACTCTTTCAGAGCCTTGCGATACTCTGCACGGCAGGTTGGACAGCCTATAGAGTTGATGTTGAGCTTGATGTTTCTGAGCCCTGCTCTGTCAAGGACGCTTTTTGCAAGTGAAATTACCTCTGCGTCTGCTCTTGGGCTTTCAGAGCCGACCATTTCACAGCCGAACTGGTGGAACTCTCTGAGTCTGCCTTTCTGTGTATTCTCGTGTCTGAAAAATGAGAGGATATAATAGACCTTCTGCGGCAGACCCTCGTTCATAATGCCGTTTTCAAGGACAGCTCTCATTGTGCCGGATGTTCCCTCCGGGCGGAGTGCGAACTTTGAGTCGCCTGCTGCGGAAACTGAATACATCTCTTTCTGAACAACGTCTGTTGTTTCGCCAACAGAACGCACGAACAGACCTGTTTCCTCAAAAGTTGGTACTCTTATTTCTTTGAAGCCGTATATTTCGGCAGCTTCGGAAACTATCTTCTCTACAGTGTGCCACTTATAGACCTTTGAGGGAACGATGTCTTCTGTGCCTTTTGGCTTTTTAACTATCAATGCCATATAATAACGATCCTTTCTGTATTTTGTCTTGAACTTTTGAATACCGATATCGTTTAAATAGCTGTGATATCGGGACGTTGTTAATAAACGGGCGAACACTGTTCACCACTACATTAAAGAGCCTTGATGCTGTTAATTACAACGTTTCAAATTTCAAAATCGTCAATAAAACCTTTTTTTATATAATAACCGAATTTAAGGCATTCGTCAAGTGCTGTTGTGCTGCCTTTTTCGGTCATTGACCAATTATTTCGCTGTGTACTGCCACGGCTGGCAGGGCAGGGGATAATTTTCTGTGTGAAAAAATGCTCCGCAAGCTTTTTTGCGCGGCGCATATGATATGCGGTAGTGACTATAATAATGCTTTTGCAGTTTGGAAAATGCTTTTTTACAAGCTCGGCTGCGTTTTGCAGATTTTCCACGGTACTGAGCGACTGTGTTTCCGTGAGTATCGCACTGCGTGGTATGCCGCATTTTTCGGCAGCTATGAGCATAGCTTTATACTCAGCCATTTCCCCCAGCGAGGTTTTCTGCACTTTTCCGCCGCAGAAAACGAGTTTGGGGGCTTTCCCCTTATGAAAAAGCTTTGCCGCAAGGGGAACACGATAGTCGCAGGCTTTGCGGCTTCCCAGAACTATTATAACGTCGGCAGTTTCGCCTTTATAGTCAAGACCCTCGAAAAGAAGCTTGTCTACTATTTCGGGGGTGATGTTTTCTTTTGTTAGCTGGCTGGCTTTCATTGTTATACCGCCTTTGCTTTTTGGTGTGCTGAGATAAGGTATTCGAGAGTAAGTGAGGAGCGAAAAAGCGGGACGTTGCATTTCTGTGAAGCAGAAATTGAGCCGCTCCCCTACGGGTGGTGGATAAAAAAATAAAGCCGTCCCCTAGTAAGGGACGACTTTTACCGTGATACCACCCTAATTATCCGAACATCTTCGTGCCGGATCACTCTAACGCTTTAACGCAGCTATACGTCCGTTCTTGAACAAACGGAAGCTCCAAGGTGTCCTTCTTCCTGCCCTTTGTGTGAACCCTCTCACCAACGGCTCTCGCTGAAACATAAGAACGGAATACTCTCCCTTTCATCGCTTTTGTATATGAAATTTCAATTATATCTTTGTAGGATTAACGATATCTCTCCAGTCAAGATCGCCTCGCTCAAGTGCGTGGATAAGCGCTTCGGCAGTGGCAATATTTGTGGCTACCGGAATGTTGTGTACATCGCAAAGTCTGAGGAGATTCATATCATTAGGTTCGTGTGGCTTCACTGAGATAGGATCTCTGAAAAACAGAAGCAGGTCTATCTCGTTGCAGGATATTCTCGCTGCGATCTGCTGGTCGCCGCCCTGTGAGCCACTGAGATAACGCTGAACGTTAAGGCCTGTTGCTTCGGCTACCATTTTTCCTGTCGTACCTGTGGCACAAAGATTGTGCTTGCTGAGTACACCGCAATAGGCGATACAGAACTGTACCATGAGTTCCTTTTTTGTGTCATGAGCAATAAGTGCAATATTCAATGGAAACCCCCCGTTTATATATTAGTATATTAATGAACAAATAAGTTTCGTGATATAAAACAGCCGCACTATGCGCAGATATCCTCACGCACACGGCTGATAATATACTCAGACCTTGATGGAGAGGGGTATATGCTCGCCCTTTATTCTTCTTGAAATAGCAGAGAATGCAAGGAAGCCCATAGAGCTTGATGAAAGCGGCGCACCCTTTCCTGTTGCAAGAGGGATAGCACTGTCCTCAGGGATAACACCCAGAAGCTGAACGCCGACTGTGTCGATGATAGCGTCAAGGTCGTCCATTTCGTCAAACTCGAATATTCTCTTGTTTGCCTTGTTGATAACAAGTCTTTGCTTCTGATTTCCTCTCTTATAGAACTCATCTGACATCATTCTTGCATCTCTTACGCATACAGGATCAGGAGTTGTAACTATAAGTATAAGGTCGGAATTAGTAACTATATCAAATACAGAACCGTTGATACCTGCAGAGGTGTCAATGATTATGTATTCAAAATACTTTCTCATTTCCTGTGTGATCTTTTCGATATCCTCAGCCTTGAGCTGAACGAACGGGTCGGACGGAGCACAGAGAACGCTCAGGTTTGAAGCAAGCTTAACAGTTGTTGTTGCCTTGTATACGTCGCAAGTACCCTCAAGAACGTCACCTAGATCGTATGTAATATTACCCTGCATACCAAGCATGATATCCATACATCTCAGACCAAAGTCAAGCTCAATTATAAGTGTACGGTTTCCCTGCTTAGCAAGGGCATAACCGAGACAGGCGCTTATAGAAGATTTGCCTGTTCCGCCTTTACCGGAAGTAACTGCAATAATTTTTGACATAAAACTCATTGCTCCTTTCATATATCAATCCTGCGGCTGACCGCAGAACGCATCAGCAATAATAACTTGCCCCTTCACAGCCGTGAAAAGGCAGATTTAAGAAAACGTTTCAGTACCCTCCGCAGGCAATGCGGAGAAGCATAGCGTTACCTAATAATATTGTACCACATATTTTGAAATTGTCAAAGACATTTGTACAAAAAAATACAAAATCGTTAATTCACATTAATTTTCACTTTTATTTTTGTCAATTTTGCACAATGCCATATCAGTGCTACAGAGTTTGTAATAATAAATCATAGCAAACCGATAAATTTATTATACAATAAGATTATTAATGCTATAAAAATTATTTTTGAAAATTATATAACAAAATAAAAAATCGGACAGGTAGTTATAATTTTTGGGACAATACATATAAATGTACAAACTTTGAAAACAGAAAGCGAGGAAAAGGGTATGTTTATCAAGACAATAAAAGTAAAAAAGCCAACATTTGCGGTGATCGGGGCGGTTCTGGCGGCGTTGGCACTGTTGGCGGTGATAATAGTGACAGTGGTGAGGATATCGTCGCCTGCGGTGTACGAGATGAAAAGCGAAGCACAAAGACAGGCGTTTTTGAAAGAAATGGGCTGGGAGGTGTCTGACGAATACGATGAATGCAAGGCGGTGACCATACCGAAAGAATTCAATGAGGTGTATGAAAAGTATAATAAGCTTCAGAAGCAGCAGGGCTTTGACTTGGAGGACTATAAAGGGAAAACCGCTGAGGTGTATACATATACTGTGAAGAATTATGGGAATAAGAAGCAGGAGGTCAGGGCTAATCTTATCGTCTGTGAGGGACAGCTCGTGGGAGGAGATGTATGCTCAGCGGAGCTGGACGGATTTATGCAGGGGCTGAGGAAAAAGTAGGCGTCTGAGCGTGGAACGTCGGCATTGTGAATAAGGGTAAACTAATGCTTCATAGGTCGAAAAAACCGATACAAATAGTAATAAAACGCCTGCGGAGCATATCTGCAGGCGTTTGCTTTTGGTCAGGTTTTTTCGCATATTTGACTTTTGGCGGTATCGTATGCTATAATCTTTATAAGAAAATTGTCAGAAAGGCTTTTGCTATGAGACTTGATAAATTTGTTTCTTCACAGCGTAATGATATTTCCCGAAGCATGGTGAGAGAGCTTTGCAGAAAAGGTCAGGTGACTGTAAACGGAAAGGTCGCCAAGGCGGCTGATGCTAAGGTCAGCGAAAACGATATTGTTGCCGTAAAGGGCGTGGAGATATGCTATAAAAAGTTTGTCTACATAATGATGAACAAGCCGCAGGGTGTGGTTTGCTCCACTCGTGACGGAGAGTCGAAAACTGTCCTTGAGCTAGTACCTCCTGAGATGTTCAGGGAGGGACTTTTCCCTGCGGGCAGGCTCGATAAGGATACTGAGGGCTTTGTGCTTCTCACTGATGACGGAGCTCTCGCTCACAGAATGTTGTCCCCTAAGACCCATGTTCCGAAAACCTATTTCGTCAGACTTCGTGACCCTTGGCAGGAAAATTATGCTCAGGCATTCGCTGAGGGCATGACTATCGACGGCGGAGAGAAATGTCTGCCTGCGGAATTTTCCGCAAGTGTGAACTGTCCCGATGAATGTACCGTTGTGCTTCATGAGGGTAAGTATCATCAGGTCAAGAGAATGTTTGAAAAGCTGGGAAATAAAGTTGTTTTTCTTAAGCGGATAAAGATCGGAGAACTGCCTTTAGATCCGGATCTGCCTCTTGGAAGCTGTTTAGAAATAATGCACAAAGATGTTGAAAGATTATTGACAGCGAAATCGTTTAAATGTAAGTAATTACCTATTCTATGTGAATTTTCGTCAATATTCATAATGAGATATAATAAAGTTTAGTAAAAAAAACTCTTGCGGGTATGTTAAAAATTTGTTATGATAAAAGCATAGCTAATTAGGATATTAGTAAAATTCAAATAGGGAGGTCCTTTTTTAATGGCAAGTGTATCATTAAGGGAAATTTATAAGAAGTATGCAGGCGGCGTTATCGCTGTTTCAGACTTCAACATTGAGATCAAGGATAAGGAGTTTATCATCCTCGTAGGTCCTTCTGGTTGTGGTAAGTCTACAACACTTAGAATGATCGCAGGTCTTGAAGAGATCAGTGAAGGTGAACTTTACATCGGCGACAGACTTGTAAACGACATCGCTCCTAAGGATAGAGATATCGCAATGGTATTCCAGAACTACGCTCTGTATCCTCACATGACAGTATTTGAGAACATGGCATTCGGTCTGAAGCTCAGAAAGGTACCAAAGGATGAGATCGCAAGAAAGGTAGAGGAAGCAGCAAGAATACTTGACATCGCTCACCTTCTTGACAGAAAGCCAAAGGCTCTCTCCGGTGGTCAGAGACAGCGTGTAGCCCTCGGTAGAGCTATCGTTCGTGAGCCACAGGTATTCCTTCTTGACGAGCCTCTTTCAAACCTCGATGCTAAACTGAGAGCACAGATGAGAACTGAGATCTCTAAGCTCCATAAGAAGCTCGGTACTACATTCATCTATGTAACTCATGACCAGACAGAGGCTATGACAATGGGTGACCGTATCGTAGTTATGAAGGACGGTTACATCCAGCAGATCGACACACCAACAAATCTTTACAACGATCCAGTAAACCAGTTCGTTGCAGGATTCATTGGTTCACCACAGATGAACTTCATCGACGCTAAGCTCCTCAAGGTAGACGGCAAGTATGTTGTTGAGTTCGGTTCTGAGGATACAAAGACAACAAGAGGCGTTAAGTATCAGGTAACAGTTCCAGAGTCTAAGGTAGATCCTGAAGTTCTTGAGCCACTGGTTGATCAGGAAGTTGTTCTTGGTGTTCGTCCAGAGTGTATCCATGACGAGCCTGCATTCCTCGCTCAGGCTACAACAGGCGTTATCAACACAACTGTTGAAGTAACTGAAATGATGGGTGCTGAAACATATCTGTACCTCAACTGCGAGGGTATCCAGCTCACAGCTAGAGTTTCACCTCGTTCTGACGTTCGTCCACAGGATGAGCTTAAGGTCGCTATCGATCCTAACAGAATCCATATCTTCGATAAGGAAACTGAGAAGGCAGTTCTTAACTAATAAGAATTTTTATCATATTGATATAACCAAAAAGTACGGCTTTGTCCGTACTTTTTGTGTTATATGCGGTGTGAAACCGATTTCGCTATCATAGATTAGAAAGGTACAAATAATGAATACAAAAAAATTGTTGGCAGTGCTTGTGAGTGTTGCTATGTGCGGAGCGGCTTTTGCAGGCTGCGGAAATAATGCGGACAGCTCAAAGGCTGAAAGCAAAGCGGAGTCTTCAAGCTCGCAGGTCGAAAAAATGCCTGAAACTGACGAGGAGTGGACGCAGGCTATGTATGACAAGGCTATGGTGTCATACGGCAACACTTCTATGATGCAGAATGTTATAAAGAAAGCACAGTCAGGCGAAAAGGTCACTGTGGCGTATCTTGGCGGCTCTATCACTGAGGGTATTTCTGCCGGTGCAGACGGCTGTTATGCTAAGCTCACTTATGATTATTTTGCACAGAAATTCGGTACGGGGGATAACGTCCAGTATGTGAACGCAGGCCTTAGCGGTACGCCGTCTAAGCTTGGAATACTCAGGCTCGACAGAGATGTGCTGGCTTATGAGCCTGACATATGCTTTATCGAATTTGCAGTAAATGACGGCACAGAGACTGACTATCAGAACGCTTACGAGTCAATAGTCAGAACGCTTTTGCAGAAGAATATCACTCCTGTTCTGCTGTTCTCGGTGACAGAAAACGACCATTCTGCTCAGGATTATATGAAGCAGATAGGCGAGTTTTATCACCTGCCGATGATATCATACTGTGACGCACTAAGATATCTTTTCGCAAACAACAGAATGACTTGGAAAGATTTCTCTGACGATCAGTCACACCCTAACGATGAGGGTCACAAGCTTGTGGCTTCAATGGTGGACTACTATTTTGACACTGTTATGGACGTTGCGCCAGAGGGCGATTATGTTATGCCCACAGACACTGTTTTCTCTCCGCGAGAGGTGGACGCTCATATGTATGAGGGCGACAGCCTTACGCCAACAAGCCTTGGAAGTTGGAAGGAAGGCTCTACTATCGCAAGCTTTACAAATGGCTGGACTTACGACAACACCGGAGATAACAGCCCTATCGTATTCGAGTTCAAGGACAAAAAATTCTTGTACATGATATACAAAGAGGTGAAGCAGGGCGAGTTCGGCAAGCTTCATGTTAAGGTAACAGCAGACGGAGAGGTGTATGACGAAAGCGATTACGATACCATAAGTCCGTCAGGCTGGGGAAATGCTCAGATACAGAATATCGCCATGATGCCTGAAGCAACTAACTATACCGTTGAGATATCAATGGCGGCAGGCGATGAGGACAAGCATGGAGAAGTGCTTGCCTTTGGCTATACTGAATAGCTGTTTGAAATTTTAGCAAAAATAATAAGGCAGATGGTTTTTTAGCGGCTGTGGGAACGGCTTGCTCTGGAAAGCCGTCTGCCTGTTTTTTTGTGTATTTATGTGGCGTTATGTTTAGAGTTGTAGGGGACGGCGCCCTCGACGTCCCTCTTCGGGGAGTTGCGAGGTTTGAGTTTCCATAAACCATGTGGGTGAACTAAACGGGCGAACACTTACATTGTTCGTGCGTTGTTTCATAAATTGTTGTCAACAATAAGATAACAAAAGTTGTGTCATTGTCACAGAAATTCGTGAAATCAGGGTGGATTAACTGCATTTTTGCGTATTGCAAAAATCAAAAATAAATGTTATAATCAGTTGTGTATCACTATTTTCAGAAAGGCAGGCGGATAATGTGGCGGAAAAGATAAGCGAAAAAATACAAAAGAAAAAACCGAAAAAACTTATAAATATGATATTCTCACAGAAAACCACTATTATCCTGCTTCTTGCATTGCAGCTTATTTTCATTTTTATCATCTTCCAAAGCTTCGCTGTGCATTATGCCTATCTGCATATCGTTTTTTCTACTGTGGCTATCGTGCTTGCTATCTATATCCTTAACAGCAGCGAGAACCCTGCCTATAAATTGGCGTGGATAGTACCCCTTGTTATTGTGCCTATCTTTACGGTGGTGCTTTATATATTACTCAAAAATCAGTTTTCAACAAGAAAGGTCAGAAACCTTTATGCTAAGAAATCCGCCAATACAAGACCTTTCCTTAAAACAAATGAACAGATAATGAGCTATCTCCATGAAAGTGAGCCTGATTTTTATAAGCTTGCAAACTATGTGGATAAGTCGGGGGGCTACCCTGTCTGCGGTAATACCGAGGTCACTTATTTTCCGCTTGGCGAAGATAAGTATAAGGCTATGCTTGAGGAGCTTCAGAAAGCTCAGGAGTTTATCTTTATGGAGTATTTTATTATCGATGACGGTGAAATGTGGCGTGAGATAGTTAAGATACTTCTTGAAAAAGCTAAGGCAGGCGTGGAGGTAAGACTTCTTTATGACGGCATGGGCTCTCAGTTCACTTTGCCTTTCAGATATAAGAAAAAGCTTACCGAACAAGGGGTAAAATGCCTTGTTTTCAATCCTTTCCGTCCTATGCTTTCTACTATACAGAATAATCGTGACCATAGAAAAATTCTCGTTATAGACGGCAACGTGGCTTTCAACGGGGGCGTTAATATTGCCGACGAGTATATAAACCGCAAGGAGCGTTTCGGTCATTGGAAAGATACCGCCGTTATGCTAAAGGGCGACGGCGTTTGGAATTTTACCATGATGTTTCTGCAAATGTGGGAGGTCATCTCAGGTGATAAAACTGAGTATAATATGTACCGCCCAACTGTAAAAAACGTTGTGAACAACGGCTATGTTATCCCCTACGGCGACTCCCCTCTCGATGACGAGAATGTGGGCGAGCTTGTCTATATGGATATGATAAACAATGCCAAGGATTATATCTATATCTCTACCCCGTATCTTGTGCCTGACAACGAAATGCTCACCGTCCTGGGCTATGCGGCAAAAAGCGGTGTTGATGTTAGGATAATCACTCCTGAGATACCTGATAAATGGTATGTGAGCGTTATAACAAGGTCTTTCTACAGAGATCTTGAAACGCTGGGTGTGAAAGTCTATGAGTATAAAGGCGGCTTTAACCACGCAAAAATGTTCCTCTCGGACGATAAGTCAGCCGTGGTGGGTACGATAAATCTCGACTACAGAAGCTTGTATCTCCATTTTGAGTGTGCAACTTATATGTACAAAACAAGTTGTATAAAGGATATAAAAGCGGACTTTGACGATATGTTTGAAAACCGCTGTCATAGGATAACACATGATGATATAAATAACCGCAGCTTCTGGTCAAGGTTCATGTCGGTCATTCTCAGGACCATTGCGCCTCTTTTGTAAAAATGTATTTTACGAGGCATCAGGGGAAAAATAAGCCTATCTTTGCTTTTGCATAGCTTGGAGGGCTTTTATGATACTTCTGAATAAATTGTTTTCGGCAGAAAAGTCTGCAAAGGGCAGAGTGGACTATCCTCTCTTGCTTCTCGGTGCGGTCATATATGGCGTGAGCGTTGGGTTGGTTTTAAGCCCTAACGAAATTGCCCCCGGAGGTGCTTCGGGGCTTGCTGTCATGTTGTCAAGATTTCTGCCTCTTGGTGTCGGCTCGCTTACAATGGCGATAAATCTTCCTTTGTTGGCGGTTAGCCTTTATGTGTTCGGCTGGCATTTTCTTTTGGGAACTGTTGTAGCTATTGCAGTTTCAGGTCTGACTGCGGATATGTGTACGCTTTTTACACCACTTACAAATGATATTTTTCTCAGCGCAATAGCAGGCGGTATTCTGTTGGGCGCAGGCTGTGGGATAGTTTTTCGTTCAGGGGGAACAACAGGCGGAACTGATATCGCCGCTAAGCTTATCAAAAGGAAAAAGCCCTACATGGCGGCAGGACAGATCTTTATGCTTGCAGACGGTGTGATATGTGTGCTCAGCGGTTTTGTTTTCGGCAGTATCGACAATGCACTGTATTCGTTCTTTACGCTGTGGGTGTTCTCAAAAACACTGGATATGATACTCTACGGCGGCGACAGAGGAAAGCTTGCGCTGATAATAAGCCCTGCCGCAGATAAGATACTCCATAGGCTTCTTAATGAGGGCAACTTGGGGTGTACGGTCATAAAAGCCCGAACGGGATACACGGGAGAGGACAGAGATCTTATACTTTGCGCAGTGAGAAAACGCAGGATAACGGATGTTCGCAGGATAGCATCGGAAACTGACGAAAAGGCTTTCGTGCTTGTGGGTGACGTGAGTGAGATAATAGGCGAGGGCTTCAGGCTCTCTGATGAATACTTCTGAAAGGACATTACAATGGACATAAAAGATTTTAAGGGACACATTTTCGACTTGGACGGCACTCTGACAAGATCAAATCACGTTTGGTCAAAGATAGACGAGGAATTTCTCGGCAAGCGTGGGATAAAAGTGCCTGAGGACTATTTCAAGCAGGTGTCTGCAATGAATTTCGAGCAGGCGGCTGTTTATACAAACGATAGATTTTCTCTGGGTGAGAACATTCAGGATATAATGAAGGAATGGTTCGATATGGCGGTGTATGAGTATACGAACGTTATCGAGCTTTGCGGAAACGCAGGGGAGTATGTACGAAAGCTTAAGGAACAGGGCAGGAAGATAGCATTGGCGACCGCTTCAACTGAGGAGCTTTATAAGCCTGTGCTAAAAAGAAACGGCATTTTGGATCAATTTGATTGCTTCGTGTCTACAGAACAGGTGAAGAGGGGAAAGGGCTTTCCTGATGTTTATGAGCTGGCGGCTGAAAAACTGGGGCTTCAATCGAAGAATTGCGTGGTTTATGAGGATATTGTTGAGGGCATAAAGGGAGCGAAAGCAGGAGGGTTCTTTGCTGTGGCTTGCTTGAATGACCATTACTCGCATGACTGGGACGAGATGAGAGAGATTGCCGATGAGGTCGTTGAAAATGGGGAGTTTCCGGTTTAATGAGGAATGAGGAATTAGGAATGAGGAATGGGCGTAGCTGACCATAGTTGTGCACAAGTATAAAGAAGAAGTCAGCACCGAGCGTAGCGAGCACTTAAACGCAGGCTCAAGCCCGGCGTTAGAGGGCTTGTGGGTTCTTAGGGCAAAGCCCTAAGCGGAGCTTGAGGCAGAGCCTCATTCGGCGACAGCCGACAAGGTGCAGATTTAATTAGAAAAAGCACGCAAAAGTCTGATATCAAATAAAGGTAATATCGGAGCAAAAATCTGCACCGCCTACCCTATCCCTAAGTAAATGTAAATCCGCAAAGAGCGTAGCGATTTTGCGGCATGGCAAATTTGCCCGAAGAAAAATAATCATCGCCGCAAGGCGATACCATAATTCCTCACTCCTCACTCCTCACTCCTCATTCCTCACTCGACAAGCGAAAAAATTTACAAAAAATTAATAAAATTCTTTGACAAATGATTGACAAAGAAGAACACAGATGTTATAATTGTAGTACCTCTTTATGAGGTCTATTTTTTTGCGCTCTTTTTTTGAGCGTGAAAAAGCATAAGTTACCTCAGGGCTGTGTGACAGCTTGCGTGAAAACGTATGAGGGAGGCAGACGTACCCTGAATGTTCTTGCGGGGTATAAATTTCGTCAGGAGGTGCCGAAATGAGAGTAAAAATTACACTTGCTTGTACTGAGTGTAAGCAGAGAAACTACAACACTAAGAAGAACAAGAAGAATGACCCTGACAGACTTGAAATGAACAAGTATTGCAAGTTCTGTAAGAAACACACTCTTCACAAAGAGACTAAGTAATATTGAAAGGAGCTATTTCTAATGGCTAAAAAAACAGATGTTACTAAGTCTTCAAAAAAGGATACCGGCAAGGATCAGAAGAAAAAGGGCGGAATAAGAAAATATTTCAGAGAGCTTAAAGCTGAAATGAAAAAGGTCGTTTGGCCTACAAGACAGCAGGTGACTAAGAATACGGGAGTTGTTCTCTCGGTAATGGTCGTTATGGCTCTGTTCCTTTTCGGCGTTGATTCAGGTCTGGGTGCAGCTATCAAGGCTATCCTTAAGATCGGCGGCTAAGCCGTCACAGCGGTTTTGACAACATCAATATGGAGGTAAGAAACATGTCAGAAGAAGCAAAGTGGTATGTTGTTCACACTTATTCAGGTTATGAGAATAAGGTAAAAAGCAATATTGAAAAGGTTGTTGAAAACCGAAACCTTCAGGATCTGATCCCTGAGGTAATGATCCCAATGGAGGAAGTTACCGAAGTAAAGGGCAATAAGATCGACAAGGGCGACAGAAAGCTTTTTCCAAGCTATGTGCTTGTAAAAATGGTGCTTACAGACGATTCATGGTATATCGTTAGAAATACCAGAGGCGTTACGGGCTTCGTTGGTCCTGCGTCAAAGCCTGTTCCGCTGACCGATAAAGAGGTCGCTGCACTGGGTGTTGACACACAGAGAAGCGCTAACGTTCAGGTCGGCTTCAAGGAAGGCGACAACGTCGTTGTAACAGCAGGCTCATTCGAGGGCTTCACAGGAGTTGTGGAGAAATTCGATATGGAAGCACAGACGGCAGACGTCAGAGTATCTATGCTGGGCAGAGAAACAACCGTTACTATGCCGCTGACACAGATAAAGTCTGAGGAATAAGGAAAAAGGCGGTAAAACCCCGCAAACATTCGTGAAAATGGAAGCAAAGCCGTCAATGACGGTTCGGATATACGGCTTCCGGAAACGTGGGAGAGCGTATGGCGCTCGCCTTACCACTTAATTATGGAGGTGCGAACAAATGGCACAGAAGGTAGTAGGCTATATTAAGCTTCAGATTCCAGCAGGAAAGGCAACTCCTGCACCACCGGTTGGTCCAGCTCTTGGTCAGCACGGTGTAAACATCATGGCGTTCACAAAGGATTTTAACGAGAGAACTAAGAACGATATCGGTCTTATCATCCCTGTTGTTATCACAGTTTACGCAGACAGATCATTCACATTCATCACCAAGACTCCTCCGGCAGCAGTTCTCATCAAGAAGGCTTGCAAGATCGAGTCAGGTTCCGGTGTTCCTAACAAGACTAAGGTCGCAACTATCACAAAAGAGCAGCTTCAGAAGATCGCTGAGCAGAAGATGCCTGACCTGAACGCAGCAAACATCGAGAGTGCTATGAGCATGATCGCTGGTACATGCCGTTCAATGGGCGTTGTAGTTGAGGACTAATCAATCGTACTGTGCATTCATGCACGGCAATGGTGGGAGGAATTTTCCGCTAACCGACTAGATATCCACTGTCGGTATTACCACTTAATGAGGAGGAAATATTAATGAAACATGGCAAGAAGTATGTTGACAGCTTCAAGGCTATCGACAAGGCTAAGCAATATGACGCTCCTGAGGCTCTGGAACTTGCAGCTAAGGGTGCTAAGGCAAAGTTCGATGAAACTATCGAGCTTCACATTCGTCTGGGCGTTGACTCAAGACACGCTGATCAGCAGGTAAGAGGTGCTGTTGTACTTCCAAACGGAACTGGTAAGACTGTAAGAGTTTGCGTATTCTGTAAGGAAGACAAGTACGAGGCTGCTAAGGCAGCAGGCGCTGACTATGTTGGCGGCATGGATCTCGTTGAGAAGATCACAAAGGAAAACTGGATGGATTTCGACGTTGTAGTTGCTTCACCTGACATGATGGGTGTTGTAGGACGTCTTGGTAAGATCCTCGGACCTAGAGGACTTATGCCAAACCCAAAGGCAGGAACTGTTACTCCAGACGTAGCTAAGGCTGTTACAGAGGCTAAGGCTGGTAAGATCGAGTATCGTCTTGATAAGACAAACATCATTCACTGCCCTATCGGTAAGGCTTCATTCGGTGTTGAGAAGCTCGAGCAGAACTTCAACACACTTATCAACGCTGTTGTAAAGGCTAAGCCAGCCGCTGCTAAGGGTCAGTATCTTAAGAGCGTAGTTGTAGCTTCTACAATGGGCCCTGGTATCAAGATCAGCACTGCTAAGTACGGCAACTAATCTGATAACAGATAAATATTGAATTTTTAAGGGACTTGTGCTAAATGCATAAGTCCCTTTTTTATATATTCCCACAATTTGAACCACTCATGTTCAAATATTTGCATTATCAAGAAAATTTAACAAAATAATTTTTAAAGTAATCGTTTTACCCTGTTGCATTATTTTTTTTATGTGTTATAATATCAATTGAGCCGTAAGGTTCAGATTTTTGCAAGGAGTGATAATTATCAATATCTTTTATAACGAAAAAGATAAGGCTTTCAAGCTGAGAGCCAATAATACAGACTATATGATGAAGGTCTGCGAGGAGGGCTACCTCGCTCACGTTTACTATGGAAATAAAGTCCCTGACGAGGATCTGACTTATCTTCTCCGCCTTGACGAAAGCCCTTTTACCCCTGCCACTAACGACCGTGACAGAGCAAGCTTTATGGATACACTGCCTTTTGAATATCCATGCTTCGGTCTTGGCGACTACAGAGAGTCTGCTTTCAAAATAATGGACGCTAACGGTATGTCGACCTGCGACCTGAGATATGTTTCTCATAAAATGTATGAGGGCAAGCCAAAGCTTGAGGGTCTGCCTGCTACTTTCGCTACTGAGGAAAGCGGTTGTTCAACTCTCGAGATAACAATGTATGATAAGTATGCTGATATCGAAGTCGTTCTTATCTACACAGCTTTCGATAAGCTTGACGTTATCACACGTTCCGCTGTTATCACAAACAAGAGCGAAAAGCCGTTCAAGATAACAAGAGCGCTTTCAGCTTGCGTTGATTTTGATACAGACAAAATGGATATGATAACCCTCAACGGCTCATGGGCTAGAGAAAGAGCTGTTGAAAGATGCAGACTTCACCATGGTAAACAGCTTGTTGATTCCTGCAGGGGCGAATCATCACATCAGAACAATCCGTTCGTTGCTCTTTGCGACAATAACGCTGACGAGGATAAGGGCGAGGTGTTCGGTTTCAACTTTGTTTACTCTGGAAACTTCTATGCTCAGGCAGAAGTTACTCAGCATAAGAAAACTCGTTTTCTTATGGGTATAAATCCTCTTGACTTCGAGTGGCTTCTGGAAAAGGGCGAAAGCTTCACCTGTCCTGAAGTAGTAATGGTGCACTCTGACGAGGGTATAGGCAAAATGTCAAGAACTTTCCATGACCTCTATAGAAACAACCTTATCAGGGGCGAGTATAAGGATAAAAGACGTCCGATACTCATTAACAACTGGGAAGCTACTTACTTTAACTTCGATACAGACAAGCTTATAGATATCGCTAAGGAAGCTTCAAAGCTTGGCATAGAAATGCTTGTTATGGACGACGGCTGGTTCGGTCATAGAGATTCTGATAACTCATCACTGGGCGATTGGTTCGTTTATGAGAAGAAGCTCAAGGGCGGTCTTAAATATCTTGTTGACGAGGTAAATAAGCTTGGCATGAAGTTCGGCATTTGGTTCGAGCCTGAAATGATATCCCCTGACTCTGAACTTTATAAGGCTCACCCAGACTGGGCTATCCAGATAAAGGGCAGACCTCTGACACTTTGCAGAGAGCAGTATGTTCTTGACTATTCAAGAAAAGAAGTCAGAGATTACGTTTACGGCATGATGAAGAAGATTCTCGACAGTGCGAATATCGAGTACATCAAGTGGGATATGAACAGACAGCTCACAGAGGTCGGCTCGGCTACCCTGCCTGCTGAAAGACAGAGAGAGCTTTGGCACAGATACGTCCTCGGTGTTTATGACCTTATGGACAGACTTACAACAGATTATCCTCATATCCTGCTGGAGAACTGCTCAGGCGGCGGAGCAAGATTTGATCCCGGTATGCTTTACTACAGTCCACAGATATGGTGCTCTGATGATACAGACGCTATCGAAAGACTGAAGATACAGCACGGCACTTCAATGTGCTATCCATGCTCAGCAATGGGTGCGCACGTTTCCGATTGCCCTAATCATACTGTTGGCAGAAACACTCCGTTCAAAACAAGAGGTCACGTTGCTATGGTGGGTACGTTCGGCTATGAGCTTGACGTAACAAGGATACCGCAGGAGGACAGGGACGCTATCCCAGCACAGATAGAGGAGTTCAACAAGTTCAACAAGCTTGTAAGAACAGGCGACCACTACAGAATAGGCAATATGTTTGAGGACAACACCTGGGACGCTTGGGAGTTCGTTGCAAAGGACAAGAGCGAAGCTCTCTTTGAATTCGTTCAGGTGCTTGGCAGACCAAACGAAAGATCAAGACGTATCAAGCTCAAAGGTCTTGAAGCTGACGCTTACTATTATGAGGAGAACGAGCCTGACAAGAAGATATCAGGTGCGGCACTTATGAATGCAGGTATCAACATCGCAAAGATGTGGAATGGTGACGGACTTTATGGCGACTTCTGCTCAAAGATACTTCATTTTATAAAGGTGTAAGAGCAAAGCGTTTATCAAAGTTGTGGTAAGTTTAGATAAATACACAAAAGACTATTGACAATTTGAAGATATTGTAGTACAATAGTTGTAAAATAAGTTCAAATTTTAAAGGCGGAGCTCTTCCGCCTTTAAATAACACAGAGATGTAAACGAATACAACTTATAAGGAGAATTTTTATGAGGTTAAAAAAGCTAATGGCAGTGGTTTGTGCCGCCGCCCTTACAGTGACAGCTTTCGCAGGCTGCTCAAAAAAGAACGATTCCTCCAGCGGCTCTGACAGCAAGGGCGACGCTAAGAAGGAGTATTACAACGCTCAGCCTGTTGACACTGGCTGGGAGTGGGGAAATGTCGAGATAGTTGACGGTGGTTTTATCCCTGACGTCATCTATAACCCTACTGAGGAGGGGCTTATCTACGCCAGAACAGATATGGGTGGCGCTTATAAGTATAATAAGGATACTCAGCGTTGGGAGTGTATAACAGATTGCTTTGGTGGCGACGATTGGAACTATAACGGAACAGAGAGCCTTGCAACTGACCCGGTTGAGCCAAACAGAGTTTATCTTGCGGCTGGTACATACTCCACAAACAACGGTGCAATATTTGCTTCTGACGATTACGGCAAGAACTGGACTATCTGCGAAATGCCTTTCGGCATGGGCGGTAACGAGGTCGGAAGAGGCTGCGGTGAAAGACTTCAGGTAGACCCTAACGATAACTCTATACTTTACTTCGGCTCAAGAGCTGACGGACTTTGGAAGTCCACAGACTATGGCGCAACATGGAACGAGGTCACTTCATTCCCTACAAAGGGCGGATATACTGAAGACGGATATTCTATCGGACTTACATTTGTGGCATTCGATAAATCAAGCTCTGAAAAGGGTCAGGCAACAAAGACAATAATCGTTGGCTCAGCAGGAACACAGGGGGATTATCTCTATCGTTCTGATGACGCAGGCGAAACCTGGACAGCTATCCCTAATCCAAAGTCTGAGGCTACAGGCGACAAGACCGAGAAGCTCAAGCCTTGTCAGGGCGAGATATCTTCTGACGGATATCTCTATTCAACATGGTCTTATAAGGTAGGACCAAACGGCGCTTCTGACGGAGCAGTTCAGAAGTATAACCTTAAAACAGGCGAGTGGACAGAGATAACTCCTGAGAGATCTTATACTTGCGGTTACAATGGTATCTCAGTAAACCCTAACGACCCTAACATGATAGTATGCACAACTCTTGACCTCTGGGCATATTTCGACAACCTTTTCGTTTCCTATGACGGAGGCGAAACTTGGAACGGCATTTGGAGCTGTGACGAGAACGGCAAGACGGTAAACAACTTTGATCTCGATATAAGCAATGCTCCTTGGCTGGATTGGCAGGGACAGCTCAAGCCGGGCTGGTGGATGACAGGCGTTGCTATCAACCCGTTCAACCCAGATGAGGTTCTTTACACAACAGGTGCAACTATCTTCGGCACATCAAATCTTTCAAAGATAAAGGACGAACCTGTTGACATAAGCGTAAAGGCAATGGGCATTGAAATGACAGCTATCTTTGACTTCGTTTCACCTCTCGATAATGGCGAGGGTACTCCTGAGCTTTATTCCACAATGGGTGACCTTTACGGCTTCCGCCATGATGATGTAACAAAAGCTCCGCAGGAGCATTATGGCGACTTCAAGGCGACCTCTATAGACTGTGCGGCACAAGATTATAAGATAGTAGTAAGAGCGACAGACGATGGCGACGGCTCGGTTTACTATTCAACAGACGCAGCCGAAACTTGGCAGGCAGTGGAAACACTTCCGGAGGGCGTTGGCAAAAAAGCAGGCGGCACAGCTAAGCTTTCCGCTGACGGCAAGACCATTTTCTATCAGAGCGGCACAACAGGCGTTGCTGCGGCAGTAACAAGCGACTTTGGCAAAACATGGACTACCTGCGAGGGACTTCCTGCCGGTGCAGTTATTGAAACAGATAAGGTAAATCCTGATAAGTTCTACGGCTCATATGACGGAACGTTCTATATGAGTACAGACGGTGGAAAGACTTTCAGTCCTATAGCAAATATGCTCGTTTCAGCAACATCAATGAAAGCTTGTCCTGATACAGAGGGCGACCTTTGGATACCTGTAGGTGCGGGCGGAGTTTACTATCTTGACTCATCAACAGGCACTCTCGCTCCTACATCTAAGGACGTTACACTGTGCGATGCTATTGGTCTTGGTAAGCCTGAAAAAGACGGCGACTATATGGCTCTTTACATGATGGGCGAAGCAAATGGCGACGGCTACGGAATCTACCAGTCCACCGACAAGGGAGTAACATGGAAGCGTATCAATGATGACACACAGAAGTGGGGCAACGTTAGAAAGATAATCAGCGGCGACCCTAAGGTATACGGCAGAGTTTATGTAGGCACTGACGGACGTGGTATCATTATGGGAAACGTTAAGCAGTAATACATTATAATATAGCGAACAGAGCGGTGCAGATAGTGCCGCTCTGTTTTTGTCTTTGCCCGAATGTCAGGCGTTTCCGCATCTTGCATAAGTGAATAAAATCGGAGGTGCAAATTTGTGCATTGTTATGATAAATCTTAAAATCATCTTAGCAAAATTACAAATGCTTGCATTTGGTGCAGATTTTTGTTATTATGTTACTGTAAGAACAGATCAGAAGATACAGACAACAGAAAGGGGCGCTTAATATGAACGATGCAAATAAAGAAACAAACGTAGCTTATGAAGAGCCGAAAAAGAAAGTGCATATAAAGCTGCTGATATTCCTTGCGCTGATAGCGGCGCTGGTCATATGTTGGGGGCTGAAAATCGTGACGTTTTATTACAAAACTCACGGCATATGGGGATACTATTTTTATAAGGGCTGTGATGCGGAGGTCGTCCACCAACTGCCAGAGGGTCTCACTGACGAGGATATCTCAAATGCGGTAATAATGCGCACATACAATAGAGGCGAAGCAAATGACTATGAGAATGCAGGCAAAAACGACTTTTTTGTGGAATCCCATTATCTTATGGGCGTGCAGAGTATCAACGATGAGACCTGCAAGGTCTATATACTGAGCAATGACGGACATTATAAAGGTGCGGGCAATATGTACAGCGGCGGTCTGGTCGTAAGAATGTTGGACTTTAAAAAGCAGGACGACAATTGGACAATGACCAAGATGTGGGAGCCAAGAGGCGGAGCAATGTATGAAGGCTCGATCAGGGAAACTATCCCCTCTGAGCTTGCTGATCTTATATTCAGCGATGAGGAAACAGAGATCAAAAAGACGATCACCGATGAAACGGAAGAGAAGGTCAAGGCGTACTATGACACTGACGAAGTGGCGTAATATAAACTTTGTATAACATGATACAGCAAAATGGGACGTCGAGGACGCTGTCCCCCTATACCATACCTCTTGTAAGGGCGACCTGTGGTCGCCCGTTCTTTTTGCGATAGCAAAATTATTGCGATAAATAGTAGCATTTTACCCTGCTAAAGCCCCGAAAAACCGACTTTTACAACGAATATGAATAAAATGTAGCGGCAAATGATACTCATAGTGAAATTTGTGCAATGTGCATATAAACACGTTGAGAAGTCAGTGAAAATTCTATATTGTAATTTGTCTGTAACCGCTTGCAAATGGGGTAAAAGTAGTGTATAATAATACTTGCGTGACTGCACAGTGTATTTAATGTACACGATGATGATATGCGATGAAGCGGAAGGTTGCTGACAGTTGGTCAGGTAATTTCCGTGGAGTATGTCCGATTTTAAACCGGGCGACTGTTAATACCGAACACAGTATGTGCTTATGCTTCTTGCGATAGCGGACAAGGTCTGCTTTAGCGTGAGTATGTGTGATGCTGTGTGCGCTGTTTTCTGAGTCCGAAAGCCTTGCGGGTTTCGGAATTTTTTATGAGAACGGCAGGGAACACACGGCAGAGTGTAAACGGGTATCAACAGAAAGCTTTTAAAGCTCGAACCTGTCAATTGCGTAAGCGATCGGCACGCCTCGATCATTTACGCAATTGACTGAGGCTTGAGTGAAAGAAAGCTGCCCCCTAAACTTTTTTAATTTGCACAAGGAGGCGATTTAAGTGGCAGTCAATGAAAAGATCAGAATCAAGATCAAGGGTTACGAGCATGCGGTTGTAGACGCAGCTGCAGCAAAGATCGTTGAGGCTGTTAAGCGTTCAGGCGCACAGGTTTCAGGTCCTATCCCACTTCCTACAGACAAAGAGGTAATCACTATCCTCAGAGCTGTACACAAGTACAAGGATAGCCGTGAGCAGTTCGAGATGAGAACTCACAAGAGACTTATCGATGTTCTGAGACCTACAAAGGAAACAACAGCAGCTCTTGAAAATCTTGAACTTCCTGCAGGCGTTAACATTGTTATGGAGATCAAGTAATCTCCAAATGAGATCGCGTGCGATCTCAAAAAACATTTAACACGCAGGTCACGTCGGACAAGTCCGACCAATAACCACATAGGAGGAAAACATAATGCAAAAGGGAATCATCGGTAAGAAAATCGGTATGACACAGATTTTCGATGAAGCAGGAAAAGTAATTCCTGTAACAGTTGTTGAAGCTGGTCCTTGCGTTGTCGTTCAGAAGAAGACAGTTGAGAATGACGGCTATGAGGCTGTTCAGCTTGGCTATGGCGACATCAGAGCGAAGAGAGTAAACAAGCCTCTTCAGGGTCACTTCAAGAAGGCTGACGTTGCAATGAAGAGAACTCTTAAGGAGTTCAGACTTGCTGACACATCAGCTCTTAATGTTGGAGATATCGTAAAGGCTGACACATTTGCTGCAGGCGACATCGTTGATGTCAGCGGTACAAGCAAGGGTCACGGATTCTCCGGTACGATCAAGCGTCACAACAACTCAAGACTTAAGGAAACTCACGGTACAGGTCCTGTACACAGACACGCAGGTTCTATGGGTGCTTGTTCATCACCTTCAAGAATCTTCAAGGGCAAGGGTATGCCTGGTCAGTACGGTAACGTAAAGGTAACTGTACAGAATCTTGAGATCGTCAAGGTAGACGCAGAAAACAATCTTATCGCAATCAAGGGCGCAATTCCTGGACCAAAGAACGGTACAGTTACAATTTGCGACTGCGTTAAGAAGGCTTAGTGGAAGGAGGAATCATAATGTCACAGATTTCAGTATTTGATATGACAGGCAAAAAGGTTGCCGACACTGAGCTTAACGATGCTATTTTCGGTATCGAGCCAAACAAGGCTATCATGCACGCTATGGTTGTAAATTATCTTGCTAACCAGAGACAGGGCACACAGTCAACTCTTACAAGAACAGAAGTAAGAGGCGGTGGTAGAAAGCCATGGAGACAGAAGGGAACAGGTCACGCAAGACAGGGTTCTATCAGAGCTCCACAGTGGGTACACGGTGGTGTTGCTCTCGGTCCTAAGCCAAGAGATTACAGCTATTCACTTAATAAAAAGGAAAGAAGACTCGGTATGAAGTCTGCACTTTCAACAAAGGTCGTTGACGAGAATCTCGTAGTTGTTGATTCAATCAAGCTCGAGAGCTACAAGACAAAGGCAGTTGTTGAGATGCTCAAGGCACTTGGTGCTGAGGGTAAGGCTCTCATCGTTACAGCAGAGTCTGACAAGACTGTTGTCAAGAGTGCAGCCAACATTCCTGGCGTTAAGACAGCTACTGTAAATACTCTCAGTGTTTACGACATTCTGAACTATGATAAGTTTATCGTTTCTTCAGAGGCTGTAAAGAAGATTGAGGAGGTTTACGCATAATGAGAACTGCTCAAGATATAATTTTAAAGCCAGTTATCACTGAAGATTCTATGGACAGACTTCAGGCTAACAGATACACTTTCAAGGTCGCTAAGGACGCTAACAAGATCGAGATCGCTAAGGCAGTTGAAGAGCTTTTCAACGTAAAGGTAGCTAAGGTAAACACGATCAGCGTTAAGGGTAAGCAGAAGAGAATGGGAAGAAGCGTAGGCTACAGACCAGACTGGAAAAAAGCGATCGTTACTCTTGAGGGTGACAAGACAATCGAATTCTTCGAGGGCTTGTTCTAAATCCTCTAAAAGAGGTGCAGCGTAAGGCTGCATTGCTCCGAAGAACTTCATGAATACCGAGAAGCCTTCGGAAAGGTCTTGCGAGGCGGCGAGGACCGCTCATCATTTCACCGCAGGACGTAAGTATGGAAGGGCGCTTGGCGTGAAAACGCTTTGACCTTTTCGCAAAACTCAGATAAGGAGTGAATTTCAAATGGCAATAAAGAGCTACAAGCCTACAACAGCCGGCAGAAGAGGTATGACAGTTACCGATTATTCCGAGCTTTCAAAGGTTGCTCCATGTAAGTCTCTGCTTGAGCCACTCAAGAAGAACTCAGGTAGAAACAGCTACGGTAGAATCACTGTTCGTCACAGAGGCGGCGGAGTAAGAAGAAAATACCGTGTAATTGATTTTAAGAGAAACAAACTCGATATGAACGCAACAGTTCTTACTATCGAGTACGATCCAAACCGTTCAGCATTCATTGCTCTTGTAGAGTATGAGGACGGCGAGAAGAGATACATCATCGCACCTTATGGTCTTAAGGTTGGTGACGTAATCAGAGCAGGCGCAGACGCAGACATCAAGCCTGGTAATGCACTTGCAATGATCAACATTCCTGTTGGTACTTTCATTCACAACATCGAGCTTTATCCTGGTAAGGGCGCACAGCTCGTTCGTTCAGCAGGAAACATGGCTCAGCTCATGGGTAAGGAAGACAACTACGCACTTGTAAGACTTCCTTCAGGCGAGATGAGAAAGGTCCCTGTAAACTGCATGGCTACAATCGGTCAGGTAGGAAACATCGACCATGAGAACGTAAATATCGGTAAGGCAGGTAGAAAGCGTCATATGGGCTGGAGACCTACCGTTAGAGGTTCTGTAATGAACCCATGCGATCACCCACACGGTGGTGGTGAGGGTCGTGCTCCAGTTGGTAGACCAACTCCAGTTACACCTTGGGGTAAGCCTACAATGGGATACAAGACCCGTGCTAAGCATCATCGCTCCGATAAGTTTATCGTAAAACGCAGAAACGGTAAGTAATGCTGAAAGGAGGCAGATGATCAATGGGTAGAAGTGTCAAGAAGGGACCATACGTACAGGAGGTCCTTTACAAGAGAGTTAAGGCAATGAACGATGCAGGCGAGAAGAAGGTGCTCAAGACATGGAGCAGAGCTTCTACAATATTCCCTGAATTCGTTGGTCACACATTCGCAGTTCACGACGGACGTAAGCACGTTCCTGTATATGTAACAGAGGACATGGTTGGTCACAAGCTGGGAGAGTTCGCTCCAACAAGAACATTCAAGGGTCATGCAGGTTCAAAGACCTCAAACAACGGTAAGTAGTGCGGAAGGAGGAATACAAATGGAAGCAAAAGCAATTCTGAGAAATGCTCGTATTGCTCCTCGTAAGGTACAGATCGTTCTCGATCTGATCAGAGGAAAAGACTATGATGTTGCAATGGCAACAGTAAAGCATACACCAAAGGCTGCAAGTGAATATCTTGAGAAGCTTCTGAAGTCCGCCGCTCACAACGCTGAGAACAACCATAACATGGATAAGAACAACCTTTACGTTGCAGAGTGCTATGTTTGTCCAGGACCGATAATGAAGAGAATCATGCCAAGAGCACAAGGCAGAGCATATAGAATCCTTAAGAGAACATCACACGTTACGATCGTTCTTAAGGAAAAGGAATAAGCTGAAAGAGGAGGTAAACTATGGGACAGAAAGTAAATCCACACGGACTTCGTGTCGGTGTGATTAAGAATTGGGACTCCCGCTGGTTTGCAGAAAAGGGTACTTTTGGCGATACACTGGTTGAGGATTACAACGTTCGTAACTTTATTCTTAAAGAGCTGAATACAAGATCAAAGAATCCAGCAGATAAGTGCGTATACGCCGGCGTTCCAAAAGTAGAGATCGAAAGATTTGCCGATAAGGACGGCGGTCAGAAGGTAAGAATCCACATCCACTGTGCAAAGCCTGGTATCGTAATAGGCAGAGGCGGCGCAGAGATTGAAAAGCTCCGTGCAAACGTTGAAAAGATGATCGGCAAGAGCGTTGCTATCAACATCGTTGAAGTAAAGCAGCCTGACATCAATGCACAGCTCGTTGCAGAAAAGATCGCACACGATCTTGAAGATAGAATCTCATTCAGAAGAGCAATGAAGCAGTCTATCGGCAGAGCAATGAAGCTCGGCGCTAAGGGTATCAAGGTTAGATGCGGCGGCCGTCTTGGCGGTGCAGAGATCGCTAGAGCAGAAACATACCACGAGGGTACAATTCCACTTCAGACGATCAGAGCTGACATCGACTATGGTACAGCTGAGGCACACACAACTTACGGTAGGATCGGCGTTAAGGTATGGATATACAGAGGCGAGGTTCTTAAGGGCGAAGTTGCTGCTTCAGACAAGAGAGAGTCAAACGACAGAAGACGCCAGAACAGAAATGGTAAGCGTGACTTCAATAAGGCTAAAAAAGAGGGAGGTAACAAGTAATGCTGCTTCCAAAGAGAGTTAAGTTCAGAAAACAGCACCGCGGCCGTATGACAGGCAAGGCTATGAGAGGTAACACAGTTTCTCACGGTGAGTATGGTCTTCAGGCTCTTCAGCCTGCTTGGATCACATCAAATCAGATCGAAGCTGCCCGTATCGCAATGACAAGATACATCAAGCGTGGCGGTCAGGTTTGGATCAAGATCTTCCCAGATAAGCCTGCAACAAGAAAGCCTCTTGGAACTCGAATGGGTAAAGGTAAGGGCGCACCTGAGTATTGGGTAGCCGTTGTTAAGCCAGGCAGAGTAATGTTCGAGATCGCAGGAGTACCTGAAGAGACAGCTAGAGAAGCAATGCGTCTTGCAATGCACAAGCTGCCTATCAAGTGTAAGTTCGTTAAAAGAGATACTCAAGAAACGGGTGGTGAGCAATAATGAAGGCTAATGAAATCAAGGATATGACAGTCGACGAGCTCAACAGCAAACTCGCTGAGCTCAAGCAGGAGCTTTTTAACCTTCGTTTCCAGCACGCTGTAAATCAGTTGGAGAATCCTAAGAGACTTCAGGCTGTGAAGAAGGATATTGCTCGTGTAAAGACATTCATTCGTAAGCAAGAGTCCAATGTTCAGTAATTTTCGAAGGGAGGATTAACTGTGAGCGAAGAGAGAAATTTGAGAAAAACCAGAGTTGGCGTTGTAGTTTCCAACAAGATGGATAAGACTATCGTAGTTGCTATCAAGGATAACGTACAGCACCCACTTTACAAGAAGATCATCAAGAGAACAGTTAAGCTTAAGGCACATGACGAAAACAATGTTTGCAATATAGGCGACAAGGTTGAAGTTATGGAAACAAGACCTCTGTCAAAGGACAAGAGATGGCGTCTTGTTAACGTTCTTGAGAAGGCTAAGTAATTAAAACGCAATAGTGCAGGTGGCAGATAACTTCTGCCGACCGCACGTTAAATTCTGAAAGGAGGAACGCACTGTGATACAAATGCAGACTTACCTGAAGGTAGCAGATAACTCCGGAGCAAAGGAGCTTATGTGCATCAGGGTACTCGGCGGAACACGCAGAAAGTATGCAAACATCGGTGACGTTGTAGTTTGTTCTGTTAAAAAGGCAACACCAGGCGGAGTTGTTAAAAAGGGCGACGTTGTTAAAGCAGTAATCGTTCGTTCAGCTAAGGGTCTTCGTCGTGCAGACGGCACATATATCCGTTTTGACGAAAACGCAGCTGTTATTATCAAAGAAGACAAGAACCCAAGAGGTACTCGTATATTTGGACCAGTAGCTAAGGAGCTCAGAGAGAAGGATTATATGAAGATCCTTTCACTTGCTCCAGAAGTTCTTTAATTGGAGGTGTCGTAACAATGAATAAGGTACACGTAAAAACAGGCGACACCGTCGTTATCCTCTCCGGTAAGGACAAGGGTAAGAAGGGCAAGGTCCTGGAAGTTTCCCCTAAGGAGGGAAAGGTAATCGTTGAGGGTCTTAACATTGCTACAAAGCACGTTAAGCCAAGACGTCAGGGCGAGCAGGGCGGCATAGTTGAGGCTGAGGCTGCAATGTACGCTTCAAAGGTACAGGCAGTTTGCCCTAAGTGCGGCAAGCCAACAAGAGTCGCTCATAAGTTCCTTGAGGACGGTACTAAAGTTAGAGTCTGCAAGAACGCAGACTGCGGCGAAGAATTTTAATTAGGAGGATATTACGATGGCTAGACTTAAAGAATATTATGTTAGCGACGTAGCTCCTGCTATGATGAAGAAATTCGAATACGCTAACGTTATGCAGATCCCAAAGCTTGATAAGGTAGTTATCAACGTGGGCTGCGGCGCAGATAAGGATAACAAGAAGGTTATCGACGCTATCATGACTGATCTGGCTGCTATCACAGGACAGAAGCCGATCGTTTGTAAGGCAAAGAAGTCCGTTGCTAACTTCAAGCTCAGAGACGGACAGATCATCGGTGTTAAGGTAACACTGAGAGCTGAGAAAATGTATGAATTCGTTGACAGACTTTTCAACGTAGCATTTCCTCGTGTAAGAGATTTCAGAGGTATCAACCCTAACTCTTTCGACGGCAGAGGCAACTACTCTACTGGTCTTAAGGAGCAGCTGATCTTCCCTGAGATCGAATACGATAAGATAGATAAGGTTCGTGGTATGGATATCAACTTTATCACAACTGCAAAAACTGATGAAGAGGCAAAGGAGCTGCTTTCACTTATGGGTGCTCCATTTGCTGATAAGTAAGAGGAGGATAAAAAATGGCTAAGAAGGCTATGATCAACAAACAGCAGGCTACGCCTAAATATTCCACTCGTGCTTACAACAGATGTAAGATCTGCGGAAGACCTCACGCTTATCTGAGAAAGTTCGGCGTTTGCCGTATCTGTTTCAGAGAGTTGGCTCACGAGGGTAAGATTCCGGGAGTTAAGAAGGCTAGTTGGTAAAAGGAGGTTAACACGCATGCAAATTACTGATACAATAGCGGATCTTCTTACAAGAATCCGTAACGCAAGTACTGCGAAGCACGCAACAGTTGACGTTCCTGCATCTAATATGAAGAAGTCGATCACACAGATCCTCGTAGACGAAGGATACGTTAAGGACTTCAAGATCATTGAAGACGGTAAGCAGGGTATCATTAGAATTACTCTTAAATATGACGAGAACAGAAATCCAGTCATCACAGGACTCAGAAGAGTATCAAAGCCTGGTCTGAGAATTTACGCAAGCTGCGAGGATATGCCAAAGGTTATAAAGGGTCTTGGCATTGCTATCGTATCTACTTCAAAGGGCGTTATCACAGACAAGAAGGCTAGAGAGCTGAATGTCGGCGGAGAAGTTCTCGCATTCATCTGGTAAGGAGGACTAAGTTATGTCAAGAATAGGTATTAAGCCAATTAGTGTTCCTGCAGGTGTAGAGGTTACTGTTGCAGACGGAAACGTAGTTACAGTAAAGGGTCCTAAGGGTTCACTCACAAAAGAGTTCCACAAGGATATGATAATAAAGTGTGCAGACGGCGTGATCACAGTAGAGCGTCCTTCAGAGGATAAGCTCCACAAGTCACTGCACGGTCTGACAAGAACACTCGTACACAACATGGTAGAGGGTGTTACAGAGGGTTTCGCAAAGAAGCTTGAGATCGTTGGTGTAGGTTACAGAGCACAGAAGCAGGGTAAGAACCTTGTTATGAACCTTGGTTTTTCTCATCAGGTAATCGTACCTGAAACAGATACTATCAAGATCGATGTACCTGACGCAAACCACATCGTAATTTCAGGTTGCGACAAGCAGGAAGTAGGTCAGTTTGCTTGTGAGATCCGTGAGAAGCGTCCACCAGAGCCTTATAAGGGTAAGGGTATTCGTTACGAAGGCGAGTATGTTATCCGTAAGGAAGGTAAGGCTGGTAAGGGCAGCAAGAAGTAATAAAAGGAGAGAATTACTATGGTTAAAAAGCTTGACAAGGCTAAGGCAAGAGCAAAAAGACATCAGAGAGTCCGCAACAAGATCAACGGAACAGCTGATTGTCCTCGCCTCAACGTATTCCGCTCCTCTAAGCATATTTATGCACAGGTTATCGACGACGTAAACGGCGTAACACTTTGCAGCGCTTCCTCAATGTCCAAGGACTTTGAAGGCAACGGCGGCAACAAGGAAGGCGCTCGTAAGGTCGGCGAAATGATCGCTCAGGCGGCTAAGGCAAAGGGCATCGAGAATGTCGTATTCGACAGAGGCGGCTACCTTTACCACGGACGTGTTCAGGAGTTGGCAGACGGAGCCCGTGAAGGCGGACTTAAGTTCTAAAGAGGAGGGTAAACATTGGCTTTAATAGATGCTTCAAACATGGAACTTACTGAAAAGGTCGTTGCAATTAACAGAGTATCAAAGACTGTTAAGGGCGGCCGTATAATGAAGTTCTCAGTCCTCGTAGTAGTAGGCGACGGAAACGGAGTAGTAGGTTTCGGAATCGGTAAATCAGGAGAAGTTCCTGACGCAATCAGAAAGGCAATCCAGGACGCCAAGAAGAACCTTATCAGAATTTCACTTAAGGGAACAACGATCCCACACGAAATTATCGGTAAGTTCGGTGCAGGCGAGGTTCTTCTCAAGCCTGCAGCACCAGGTACTGGAGTTATCGCAGGCGGCACAGTAAGAGCCGTTGTAGAAGCTGCCGGAATTAAGGATATCAGAGCTAAACAGCTCCGTTCAAACAATCCTTACAACGCAGTAAGAGCTACAATAAGCGGTCTTGCTAACATCAGAAGCGCTGAAACAGTAGCAGCTCTCAGAGGCAAGACAGTTAAAGAAATTACAGGCTAAGGAGGATAACAGTTATGGCAATAAACATCGAACTGATAAAGAGCCTTAACGGAAGAAGCGATAAGCAGGTCGCTACCGCTAATTCACTGGGTCTCAGAAAAATCGGGGATAAGACTTGTCAGCCTGACAATCCTCAGACAAAGGGAAAGGTAAAGGTTATCTCCCATCTTATTAAAGTAACTGAAGCATAAGGAGGTGCAATCTGAATGAAACTGCACGAATTATCACCTGTTGCAGGCTCCGTAAAGGAGAGCAAGCGCAAGGGCAGAGGTCACGGTTCTGGTAACGGAAAGACCGCAGGCAAGGGACACAAGGGTCAGAAGGCTCGTTCCGGCGGCGGAATAAGACCGGGCTTTGAAGGCGGACAGACAATGCTCGCAAGAAGAATCCCTAAGCGTGGATTCAACAATATTTTCGCAACAAAGTATGCTATCGTAAATGTATCTGATCTTGATAGATTTGTTGACGGCACAGTTGTTGATACTGAGCTTCTTAAAGCTTCAGGCATCATCAAGAAGGAACTTGACGGCGTCAAGATCCTCGGAAACGGCGAATTAACTAAAAACCTTACCGTTAAGGCTGCAAAGTTCTCAGCAGCTGCTAAGGAAAAGATTGAAAAGGCAGGCGGGAAGGTTGAGGTGATGTAATTGTGATAGAGACATTTCGTAATGCCTGGAGAGTTCCGGAATTAAGAAAAAAACTTCTATTTACTTTTTTCATCATCATCATCTACAGAGTCGGCGGTACAGTTCCTGTACCTTACCTTGACTCAGTCGCATTGTCAGCATGGTTTGAACAGAGTGCTTCGTCAGGTGACTTTTTTAGCTATCTGAACGTTCTGTCAGGAGGTAACTTTTCAAAAGCTACTCTCTTGGCGCTCTCCGTTTCACCTTATATCAATGCACAAATTATCATTCAGCTTCTGACCTACGCTCTCCCACCGCTGGAAAGACTCCAGAAGGAAGGCCCTGAGGGTAGAAAGAAACTTAACAAGATAACAAAATATGCGTCACTTGCTATTGCTATCTTCCAGGCGTGGGCTTATTACCTCACCATGAAGAAAGCGGGTGCTTGTGTTTACACAGAGGGCTTTAGCAAGATATTCGCAGAGATAGTTATTATCGCTTGCTTTACAGCAGGTGCGTCACTGACGATCTGGCTTGGTGACGAGATAAACGAGAAGGGTATCGGAAACGGTATCTCAATGCTCCTGTTCGCAGGTATCATTGCAAGAGGTCCTTCAGCAGTTATCGGTCTGTTCGATTACATGAAGACAGGCGAGGCTAAGAACATCATTCTCGTAATTGCTATCCTTGTTGTGTTCGTTCTGATGATAGGCTTTATCATCTTTATGAACGAGGCTGAAAGAAGAATACCGATACAGTACGCTAAGAGAGTAGTCGGCAGAAAACAGTACGGCGGTCAGAATACTTTTATTCCGATCAAGATCGCAATGAGCGGCGTTATGCCTATCATCTTTGCAATGGCTTTCATGTCACTGCCTTCAACACTCAAAATGTTCATTGAACCTAAGAGCGGAAGCTTCTACGATCACTTCCTTCACTGGTTCGAGTACACTCATCCGTTCTACGCTTGTCTGTACTTTGTGCTGATAATCGGCTTTAACTATTTCTATGTTTCAATGCAGTATAACCCACTTGAGATCGCAAACAACCTCAGACAGAACAACGGCGGTATCCCTGGTATCAGACCTGGTAGACCAACTTCCGATTATCTTAAGAAGGTTCTGTCAAAGATAACATTGGTAGGAGCTGTGTTCCTCGGAATAATCGCTATCTTCCCTATTATCTTCACTTCGATCACAAAGATGAATATTGCAATGGGTGGTACTTCGATACTCATCGTTGTATCAGTTGCTCTTGAAACTGCAAGAACTATGGAATCTCAAATGATGATGCGTCATCATAAGGGCTTCCTTGAATAAACCATAGGCTTTACGTTTGAGATAAAAAGGAGTTAAAAATGAATATCATTCTTTTAGGTGCTCCCGGTGCGGGAAAAGGAACTCAGGCTGAGGTTATCTGCAAGGCTCTGAACATTCCTACTATTTCTACAGGCAATATGCTCAGAGCGGCTGTTAAGGCTGGCACTGAGTACGGTCTCAAGGCTAAGGCTGCTATGGACGCAGGCGACCTTGTATCAGACGATATCGTAATTGGTATCCTTAAGGACAGGATCGCTGAGCCTGACGCTCAGAACGGTTTCATTCTGGACGGTTTCCCAAGAACAGTTCCTCAGGCTGAGGCTCTTGACGCTATGGGCGTTAAGATAGACAAGGTCATAGAGATATATGTTCCTGACGAGACTATCCAGCAGAGACTTTCAGGCAGAAGAGTTTGCCTCGACTGTGGCGCTACTTACCACACAGCTTTCAAGCCTTCAAAGGTAGAGGGCGTGTGCGATGTTTGCGGAAAGCCGATCGTTATCCGTAAGGACGACGAGCCTGCAACAGTTATCAGCAGACTTCAGACATATCACAAATCAACCGCTCCTCTTAAAGATTACTACGGTAAGCAGGGTAAGCTCGTTACTGTTGAGGGACAGGATAAGGTAGAGGACACTTCAAAGCTTGTTCTCGAAGCTGTTAAGGCATAGATCCGAGGCGTTTTTAATGATATGCGTTAAATCCAATAAAGAGATCGAGAAAATGCAGAAGGCGGGCGCAATAACCGCCGGAGCATTGATCGCTGCGGGCGAGGCTATCAGACCGGGTATGACTACCTACGAACTTGATAAAGTCGTTCACAGATATATCACTTCTCATGGTGCAAAGCCAAGCTTCCTTGGCTACGGCGGATTTCCAGGCTCAGCCTGCATTTCCGTCAACGATGAGATAATCCACGGTATCCCCGGTCCACGCAAGCTTTGCGAGGGCGACATAGTTTCAGTAGACGTTGGTGCTTACATTGACGGCTATCACGGAGATTCCTGCAAGACCTTTGCTGTAGGCAAGATTTCCCCTGAGGCAGAGGCTCTGATGAAGTCCACCGAAGAAAGTCTGTATCTTGCAATAGATATGGTAAAGCCGGGCGTTAGACTTGGCGACTTGGGTGCGGCCATTCAGAAATACAATGAGGACAACGGCTATTCCGTTGTAAGACAGTTCGTTGGTCACGGTGTGGGCAAAAACCTGCACGAAGATCCAGAAGTTCCAAACTATGGCAAGGCTGGTCACGGCATCAGACTTGTGGCAGGTATGGTAATAGCCATAGAGCCTATGATAAACATGGGTACGGCTGATATCAAGACAATGCCTGACGGTTGGACTGTCAAGACAAAAGACGGAAAGTGGGCGGCTCATTTTGAGCATACAATCGCAGTTACTCCTGACGGGGCAGTTATCCTGACCAAAGTATGACGGAGAAAAGCGTTGTAGATATACCGATCGGTTCAGTGGTGCTTGCGAACGCAGGCCGTGATAAGGGCAGATATTTTGTTGCGGTAGCTGCCAGCGGCGGTTTTGTGTATATCGCAGACGGCAAGGAGCGTAAGCTTGAAAAGCCAAAGCGTAAAAACATAAAACACATTTCACCTGCGGGCGTCAACATCAGCACTGATGAACTGACAAACAGGAAATTAAGACGGCTGATACAAGGTTTTGACCCAAACCGTGTTACAGCAGACCAAAACCTTTTAGATGGGGAGGTTTTTTAATGTCAAAGGAAGACGTTATCGAACTTGAGGGAACGGTAATTGAGGCTAAGCCAAATGCAACGTTTCTGGTAGAACTTTCAAACGGTCATAAAATCCTTGCTCATATTTCGGGTAAGCTGCGTATGAATTATATTCGTATCGTACCCGGAGATAAGGTAACGGTCGAAATGTCACCGTATGACTTGACAAAGGGAAGAATCACATGGAGAGCTAAGTAAGCTTTCCCGTAAGTTTAAGAATTTTTAATTCTTGTCGCTAAATTCAAAGGAGGTATTTCAATGAAAGTAAGACCTTCAGTTAAGCCTATCTGCGAGAAGTGCAAGGTAATCAAGAGAAAAGGCAAGGTTATGGTAATCTGCCAGAATCCTAAGCACAAACAACGTCAGGGCTAACAAACCAATAATGGAGGTGCAGCTAAATAATGGCTCGTATTGCTGGTATCGACCTGCCAAAGGATAAGAGAATTGAAATTGCTCTTACTTATATCTATGGTATAGGTCAGAAAACTGCTACTAAGATTCTTAATGAAACAGGCGTAAATCCTGACACAAGAGTTAAGGATATGTCTGAGGACGATGTAGCTAAATTGCGTGAATATATTGACCATAACATCACTGTTGAGGGTGACCTCAGAAGAAATGTTGCGCTCAATATCAAGAGATTGACAGAAATCGGTTGTTATCGTGGTCTTCGTCACAGAAGAGGTCTCCCAGTTAGAGGTCAGAGAACAAAGACCAACGCAAGAACTCGTAAGGGTCCTGTAAAGACAATCGCTAATAAGAAGAAGTAAGGAGGGTGTGAACAATGGCTCAGGCTAAGAAGAAGACTACTATTCGTCGTCGTCGTGAAAGAAAGAACATTGAACAGGGACAGGTTCATATCCAGTCTACTTTTAACAACACTATCGTAACTATTACAGATATGCAGGGCAATGCTATTTCTTGGGCATCTGCCGGCGGACTCGGCTTCAGAGGTTCTAAGAAGTCTACTCCATTCGCTGCTCAGACAGCTGCTGAAACTGCTGCAAGAGCTGCTAAGGAGCATGGCCTTAAGACCGTTGAAGTTTTTGTAAAGGGACCTGGTGCTGGCCGTGAGGCTGCAATCAGAGCTTTGCAGTCTGAGGATCTTGAAGTTAGACTTATCAAGGATGTAACTCCGATCCCTCACAATGGATGCCGTCCTCCAAAGAGAAGACGTGTATAGTTTATAAGACAATTTGAGTTTGTAGTTTACTCAAAGTCGGGTAAGCAATTCGGCTAAGACCCGATAACATTTAGAAAACGGAGGTATTTACCATGGCAGTAAATAGAGAACCAATACTCAAGAGATGTAAATCTCTCGGAATCAGCCCAGCAGTTATGGGTATCGCTAAGGAAACAAAGCGTGATCCTAACGCTAACAAGAGAAAGAAAGTTTCAGAATACGGTATGCAGCTTAAGGAAAAGCAGAAGCTCAAGTTCATCTATGGCGTTCTTGAGAAGCAGTTCCGTCACCTGTTCGAGCTTGCTGAGAAAATGGAGGGTCAGGCCGGTGCTAATCTCATTACTCTTCTCGAGTCAAGACTTGACAATGTTGTATACAGAATGGGTCTTTCAATGACAAGAAGAGAGGCTCGTCAGCTCGTTGTTCACGGTCATTATCTTGTTAACGGCAAGAGAGTTGACATTCCTTCTTACAGAATCAAGGAAGGCGATGTTATCTCACTTAAGGAAAACAGCAAGAAGAGCGAGAAGTTCAAGCAGATCATTGAGGCTAACGCTTCAAAGGCAGCTCCTACATGGCTTGATGTAAACAAGGACAACCAGACAGCTAAGGTTCTTCGTATGCCTGTTAAGGAAGACCTTGACTATGACATCGAGGAGCACCTCATCGTCGAGTTGTATTCTAAATAATGTATTGATAGTGGTTCTTACGGTATGCACTCTTCAAGAGTGCGTATCGGAGAAATACTTGATATGTTTTTGGAAGTGTATGTGTTATTGATCATATAAAACAATCGAGTTTGAAAACAGGAGGGTCTTAAATGCTTGAAAAAATAGAAAAGCCTGAAATCGAAACAGCCGAGCTAAAGAGCAACGGAACATACGGCAAGTTTATTCTCGAGCCTCTGGAGCGTGGCTATGGTATTACGCTCGGAAATAGTCTGAGACGTGTACTGCTCTCCTCTTTGCCAGGCGTCGCCGTTACATCGGTAAAGATCGACGGTGTACACCACGAACTATCAACAATTCCCGGAGTTAAGGAAGATGTTACTGAGATCATTCTTAACCTCAAGGGTTTAACTGCAAAGCTTTACGGCGAGGGTCCTAAGACTATCTACATTGAGGCCGAGGGCGAGTGCGTTGTCACTGCCGGCGACATCAAGACAGATTCTGAGGTGGACATTCTTGTTCCTGATATGCACATTGCAACTTTGGGACCGGGCGCAAAGCTTTATATGGAAATTGTCATCGACAGAGGTCGTGGATATGTTTCTGCGGAAAAGAACAAGGCGCTTATGCCTAACGCCCCTATTGGTGTTATTGCAGTAGACAGTATTTATACGCCTGTATTAAAGGTGAACTTCACGGTTGACAACACCCGTGTTGGACAGATCACCGATTTTGATAAGCTGACATTGGAGGTTTGGACCGACGGTACTATCTCCGCTAAGGAAGCTGTATCAATGGCAGCCAAACTCCTCAACGAGCATCTGAATCTCTTTGTTGATCTCTCAGAAGAGACTAACGTTGTAGAGATGATGGTTGAAAAGGATGAAAAGGGCAAGGAAAAGATCCTTGAGATGACCATTGAGGAACTTGACTTATCTGTGCGTTCATTTAACTGTCTGAAGCGTGCAGGAATTAACACGGTTAACGATTTGATTGAAAAGTCTGCTGAAGAAATGATGAAGGTAAGAAACCTTGGTAAGAAGTCATTCGACGAGGTCAAGGAAAAGCTTCATTCATTGGGTTACGACCTTAATTCAGAGGACGATAATTAAAGTAAGGAGTGAAAATCTATGCCAGGCACAAGAAAGCTGGGAAGAACTAGCGACCAGAGAAAAGCAATGCTCAGAGCTATGGTTACTTATCTTCTCGAAAACGGTAAGATTGAAACCACTGTAACAAGAGCTAAGGAAGTTGCTGCTATGACTGAGAAAATGATTACTCTCGGCAAGGCAGGCGACCTTCACTCAAAGCGTCAGGTACTTTCTTATATAACTAAGGAAGACGTAGCTAAGAAGCTGTTTGACAACATTGCACCTTCATATGAGGGCAGAAACGGCGGCTATACAAAGATCATCAAGATCGGACCACGTCGTGGCGACGCTGCTGAAATGGCTATCATTCAGTTGGTTTAATAAATTTTGCATAGCATTCAAGGCTGTATCCGTAAGGGTACAGCCTTTTTTATGTGCTTATATTTGGGCATTGGTATCAAGATATGCGGGCGAACGTTGTTCGCCCCTACAAGTGTGGCTATGGTTTGTGGTTATTTTAGAAGTTCATTGCCAATGAGGTCAATGAATTTCTTGCCTGCTATGCCGTTTTGTGAATAGCTGTGGTTTTTGAGTATATTGTTCATGGCTTTCTGAGTACCTGCACCGAAAATATCGTTTTTATCAAGGTTGATATTGTGCATACCCTTTTTCTTTGCAAGCATAAGAAGATATTTCAGTGCAAGGACACCATTGCCTTTATCGCCTTTTTTGTAGCCTGTGGTATCGAGATCTATTGCGTTGGAAGGGTAAAGGTTAAGGCACTTTTTCTTCATTATGGCAGGGTAGTCTTTGTAGGCGTAGTTGCAATCGCAGCGGTCGGAAACACCATTTACAGTTCCTTTGCTTGTATACTGCCACATTCCATAGTTTGATATGGCAGGCTTTGCAACGTCAAAGTGTGCCACCCAAATGTCGTAGCGGCTTTTTACGGAGTCTGATACCTTGCGCTTGAAAAAGTTTGCGTAGCTGTAGACAGCCGCATAGTAGCCGTTGCTTTCGAGATAGTCGCAGAAAGCTTCTATAATTTTGTTTACGGCAGCGTTTGGAAGTTCGCTTTGGGAAGCGTCCTCGATATCAAAGGCGAGGGGATATTCAAACATTTTGCCTTTGACCGCTTCAAGAAAAGTTTTCGCTTCCGCAAGTGCATCGGCTTCTGTGAGGGCGTAGGAATACCAGTATGTGCCGATATTAAGACCAGCCTTTCTGGCGGCGGCATAGTTCTTCTCGAAATTTTCGTCTTTTTGACTGATGTACTTGCCGTAGCCTGCGTTTATCATCACAAAGCTGTAACCCTGTGACTTCACCTTTTCAAAATCAATTTTTCCCTGCCAATGGGAAACGTCTATGCCCTTAGCTTTTTCCATTGCCGTCACCTCCAGATTTTTTTGCCGTCTGTACGCCAAAGTAAAATGATATCACCACGGTGAAAACTGTGATGAACTGCTCTCCGCTGACTATCCCTTTCAGCGTGAGGATACAGAACACGCTTGTCATAAGCAGTGTGACAAGCGATTTTACGTCAATGAGCTTTGCGAGTTTTTCTTTCATGAATATCTCTCCCTTTCCATGTCTGTTATCTTTTGTTCCGCTGCCGCCATTCTTGAGATGAGTGCGTTATGCTCGGAAACTGTTTGTTCCAGCCTATCTATTCTATATATAATAAGCCGTTCGGTGGCTTCCTGTGATTTTTTGTTTTCTTTAGCTCCCGAACGAGCTATTATAAGCTGGCAGGCTATGCTGGCGGCCGCCGCTATGAACGCCGCTATTACTGCTTCCATGTTTATCACCTCCTACTTATCCCGAAAAAGAGGTGTTTTGTTGCATAAAAAATGCAACAATTGCAGAATTGTTGCCAAATTAAAATATAAATCATTTGTTTGCACAGTTTTGGTGCGGCAATTTTGTGCATTTGTCACATACTTTCATGAACAGAAAAGATATTTGTTAAGACGTAAAAAAACACGGCTGAGTTTACATTCAGCCGTGGTTTTTGTTTTTAGTACGGTCTTATTTCTCAGGCAGAAGCATTGCAGCCGCAATATATGCGATAACTCCTGCACCGCCTGCACAGCCTATAAGCACTGCACAGATACGGACTATGTTCACGTCGATGTTGAAATACTCCGCTAGTCCTGCGCAAACGCCTGAAATTATCCTGCCTTCTCTTAATTTGTAAAGTGGCTTTGCCATTTCTATCACTCCTTATCTGAAATTAAGCGAAATTTCGCCTATACCATTGTCAATGTCAAGTTTTATTTTGTAGAGTAGCTCGTTCTCTTCTGTTGTGCTATTTATTTTCACTTTGCTGTTTGATTTTATTTTATAATCGTTTTTATAGCCGTCGATATCAAAATTTATACTTCCTATGCCGCCGTCTATCTCAGCGTCGCCGAGAAGCTTTCCTGAAAAGTCTGTTTCGCCTACTCCACAGTCAAAGTCGGAATCGTTGAAAGTGCAGTCTTTGAAAACTGTTTTTCCTACCCCAAGGTCAAAGTCGGCTTCATTTTTGCAGGTGACGTTAATGACCTCTGAGCTTCCTGCACCGAAATCTATGTCGAGGTTTTCACAGGTCAGATCTGAAAGCTTCATTTGTCCTGCGCCTGCGTCTATTTTTACAGTGTCAAACGCTTTTTCAGGAAGCTCTATAGTCAGCGTAGGCTGACTTCCGTCAAAGGAGATATATCCGCCTTTAAGGTGCAAAAGGCTGTCGGCGGTCTTGACCTGAAGCTTGCTGTTTGATGACGAAAAATTTATCTTCTCTGGAAGATTTTCTCCCGTGACGTGGATATTTTCGTCACTGCTCATTTTGATGTTGAGATCCCCTGCGGAGAAGTCGATCTCCATATTATCTATAGCGGCAACGTCAAAAGTTTCGTTGTAGGAATAACGCTTGCCAAGGCTTTTGGTGTTTGTGACCTTGATAAGCACCACGCCAACAATGAAAAGCACTATGCCGATAATAAATATCGTCAAAAAAAATGGGAAACGTCTGCGTTTTACGTCGCCTGTATTATCATATTTTGCCATTACGCCACCGCCTTTGAGCTTACAAATCTATGGACAAAGTTTGTGAATTTGTTGAAGAGGCTTACACAGCCACGCCATATGCACCTTATAACAGGCATTACAATCATGCCTCCAAGTCCGATACAAATAAGTCCTGCACCGATCAGGGCAATGCCTGCGGGATAGACCGTGAAAAGTGTTACTATACCGCCTATTGTAAGGGAGAAGCCTGTTGCGAAAACTGCAATTATTATGCTTAAAAGTGCGCAAAGTATCGCCAGGGCTATTGCGGCAAAGGCACACATAAGGCTGAACCATATTGGGCTTGTGATGATGATAACAAGAAGCTTTGAGAGAGAATTGCCGTTCTGTGGCACATTATTGTCAGTATCACGAGCCTGTGATGGGTCAGCGGCGGCTTCCATTTGAAATACCGAGTCGCCCTGTGGGTGTATGCCGCTGTCCTGCAAAATTTTGTTGGCAAGTTCTTCGGGCGAGCCGAGGTTTGCGGCAGTTTCAGCTTCATGGGCTGCACCTGCATCAAGGAATATCTCCTCATAAAACCCCATTGCGTCATTTATTTCATCTTCGGCAAGTCCGCCGTCTTCAAGCAATCTGCGTAGTTGGGTAAGATACTCAAGTCTGTTCATGTGTTTTCTCCACCTTTTTCTAATAATATACGGTCTACCATATTTTTATGCTTCTTCCACTCTCTGCGGTATTCTTCAAGAGCTTTTTCTCCCTTTGGGGTAACATGATAATAACGTCTGTTCCTGCCCATATATTCCTTATCGTAGGTTTCAAGCAGCTCGTTTTTTTGAAGCCGTTTCAGTACAGGGTACAATGTGGATTCTGAAACGTCCACCGCACTGCGTATGAACTGCGTTATCTCATATCCATAGGTATCCTCTCTGTCTACCACCGACAGTACCATGGAATCAAGCAGTCCTGCACTTATTGGAAAGCCCATTTACTCTCTCCTCTCTTTAGTCAGCTCAGTTATTATATAGATCTATAATACTATATCGCTGAATATATTATACGTCATATAATATTATTTGTCAAGGGGTAAAATCAATTTTTTTGTTATCATCACTTTATGTGAGTTAGTTTAGAATAATTGTTTGTTGAAAATTCCTAGACAGCCTTGAAGAAGCGTCAGCCCTCAGGGATATTTCCCATATGCCTGCAAGAGTAAAGTGTGCAATGCTTGGCTGGCGGACGCTTTCTGAGGCGCTGAAAGATAAATAGGGTATAAAAATGCCGCTGAGAAAGCTCTCAGCGGTTTTTTTTAAGCTTCGTTTTTAATGCTTTCCCTGATTTTATCGCAGACCTTTTTCAAGTTCTCGATGAAAGTGCTGTGCCACTCCTCATAGGTGGTATCATCACTGCTTTCTGGAACTATTACTGCGTGCATATAAAAATATTTTTTGCCGATAATACAACACTGTTTGAATATCGTTTCAATATCTTTATGTGCGGGGAAAATGACTCCTGTGCGATCAGTCTCAAATATTACCATGTCACGAAGGCATTTGTTAAAGTCGTTGTCATCAAAATCTTTATAATTAGGCGGACTTTTCATACACTCTCCCCAACTAGGTTTGAACTTTGCATCAAGTATCATAAAAGGCTTTTTGTCTTTCTTGAACACAAAGTCAGGTTTTGAGGTGAGCCTTCCGTTCTTGGAAGGGTCTAGAACTTCGTGAGGATCTGAAAGCTCACAAAGATATTTGTGTTTCTCCTGCGATTTTACCACGCCAAGATCATATCGGGCAAACTGATTTTTGAGATAATTTTCCCAAAGGGTCGGGATATAAAGCAGGATAGTATCAGCTTCGCTGTCTTGATCAGGGTCAAAGAGGGTGAGATACTCGTCATGGAAAACTTTCAGGCATACCTGTCGGAGCTTTTCATACTCGGTGTAATATGGGTGTGCGATAGGCTGTAAATTCTGCGGAAGAATGGTCTTTACGTTGGTGGAATAGAGATCCATTGACGAGTGGAGAATGTTAAGATAGCTTGTTATCTCACTGCTGTCAAGAAGCGCCGTCATGACGGAGTTGTTGCTAAAGCGTTCTTTCAGGCGTTTGTGTGCGGCATAGATAAGGCGGTTAAGAGGGTTGTCTATGGTGTTTTCACGATAAGAATAGGCTATCCTGCCGTTTTGCATACCCATGTTTAGCCTTATGTGCCGTGCGATATCGATACTGCCCTTTAGGCGGCTGTTATTGCCCTCAAAGCGGCAATATTTTCTGTATACGCCTTTTCTTGAAGCTTCCGTAACGGCGTTTTTGAAAAGATAGACAAGAAGAAAATCGAAGAAATTATCGTCATTTATTCTGAGGTCATTCTCTTTTATATACTCATCTTCAAATGTATCGAGGAGCATGGTTTCCAGAAAATATGGCTTTGAGTCTTTGTCAAAGCGTGATTTTATTTGCAGTGTGATGTCATATTCTTTTTCAGCGTATCTATAGATACGGTTTCTCACTACGCCGACACTTCCGCCGATATAGTTCTTTCCATTGAAAGTTCTACATAGGTGGTGAATTTTTCCCTCATAGGTGTAATTATAGCTGGAGATAAAATCCCGCACCACGTCTTTGTAGTTAATGCCTTCGACTATTTCTATTTCATCAAACTTTGAATAGTCATAGACTGTTGCGGTTATTTTTATAGCTGACATTATTCTTCGTCCTCGGCAGTGGTTTGTGGCTCGTTGGTGTCTTTATCACCGCTTTGGTCATTCATCAAAGCTTTATGACAATCGTTTATGAATTTATCTACGCCGTTCTTGCCACGGAGATATTCCCTAAGTATAGACTCTATATTGCGCTTCCAAATATCATCAAGATTTTCGCCCATGCTCTTGGCTTTATCATAGTCCTTAAAATATGCAGGTCCGATATGATAATCTTCATTAAGACCAAATCTCTTGCCGCTCTCGCCTGAAATGACTTCGTTCATTCTTATGGCTCTCTGTGCAAGGTCTTTGCTGACTTTTTCGTCGTTAAGCATAGACCTGAGCGAGGTTTCCATAAAGTCATTTGCTTTTATAGGTATCCAATCAAAACGGCGGCGGAGTGCAAAGTCAAAGGTCTCAACATTTCGGTCGATATCGTTCATTGTGCCTATTATCACAACATTTTCAGGCACATAGAAGCCGTCATTAAAAATATCATTGTCCAGCTTTTCTATACCGTTTTCTGTTTCTCCATATGTAGGCAGATTGTGATACTGTGTCTGAACTTTATGTTCACTGCCACGCTTTTCAAAGCAATACATAAGCTCGCCAAAAACCTTAGAAAGCTCGGCTCTGTTTATTTCATCTATGACAAAATAGTAGATTGGTGCTTCTATTTCTTCGTCCATTGCGCTTTGTTCAGCCTCAGCCGCTTCACGGCAAAGCGCCTTGAAAGTGCCGTCCATGCGGACAAATACCATTTGATCTGCACGCTCTATAGGGCGCAGACCCTCCACAAAGTCGGTGTAGTCATATGAGCCGTGGAACTGAACGAATTTGAAGTACCTGCTGGAATAACTACATATTGAATCTAGCTGTTCACTATTTTGTTCGTTGACATACTTCTCAACAGAATATGTCTTTCCTGTTCCTGGTGCACCTGTGAAGATTATGTTTTTCTTGCGGGAGGTTTTGATACAATGACCTATGTATTGTGTAACTTCGTTTGGGTCATAGGGTTTTACTTGAGGCTGTTGGATTGGGGCTTGGGCTGGGAGTGCAGGTGTCGGTTGACTTATGAAATATGGGATAATATTATTAATTTTTAGCCTGAGTGGAGCTGGATTTTGTGAAGTTGGGTTATCACAATATTTATGCAGTGTTGGATAAGTTGTCGGGTCAAATAAAGAAGTTGTGCAAGCTTGGCTAAGTTGAGATAATGTAGTATGGGAAGGTAAATCTCGGCAAAATGTTGAAAATTCCTGCCTCATTAGTGCTTTATCATTTTTTAATGATTTGACTTCGGCTGCATCATCATATTTTTTTATTTGGTTTGAAGATAGCCCCATAGATGCTTCAAATGCAATGCCCCAAGGATTTCCACTTTTTGAGTTTGGAAAGAAAGTCATATTGTAGTTAACAATTTCCTTGTTGTCATTTACAGATCTTTTATAACCACCAAGAATAATAGAAATAAAAAAATCAAATTCTTGGTTAAGAATCTTACCATTGTTCTTAGTGTTATTTCTTGCTTCTTTCATTTGCAAGGCAAATTCGTCATGCTCAATATCGTCTGCATTAATATTTGCAAAAGCGTCCCTTATTTCCTGAAACGTAGTATCCATTGTAATTTTCATATAATTTCCTCCGCCTAAAATCTTATTACTTCCCCATTGTAACAAAATTCTTCAAAATTGTCAATAAAAAGTTAAAACCCGACAGGCTTTTTTTGCCGTGTCGGGTCGATATTATTCTGCTTTAGAAGTATTTTCTTTCTTCGCTTTGCTGTCAGCCTTTGAGCTATCATTCTTTTTGCTCTCAGCGGATTTTTCTTCCGTGTCCTTTATGGAGCTTGCAAGGTGGGTGAAGTCGGGGAGCTTATCCCTTGTTAGAGTGAGATTGTTGTTATACATCTTGATAAGCTCGGCGGCGGTGTTGTTTTCTTCAGCAAGCTTGCCGTCATCGGTCATAAGATAATTTCCACCCCATTGACCTATGAACGCCCACATGGCTTTTTCGTCTGCAATGCTCTGTATGTCAGGGAAGCTTCCACATTCGCTCATTGCGATAGGCTTGTTCTTTGATATGCTTTGCAGGAAAAGCATTATGTTCACCTGTGCGTCCTTATTGCCGTCGTCATAAACATCGCAGGAAAGCACGTCGCAGTATTCGTCGCCCACATACCAATCGGCATTCTGTGCTGACCATACCCATATGAGATTGTTCAGCTTGTGGTATTTCGTCTGACGCTCGTACATAAGCTTCCAAAGCCATTTGTAGGCTTCCTTGTCATTGCCCCACCAGAAATCGCCGTTGCTGGCCTCGTGGAGCGGTCGCCAAAGCACTGCTATTCCCTCATCACGGAGGGTGGAGAGTTTCTCAGATACGGTGTCGATATCCTGAACGACAGCAACACATTCTTTGCTTACCTTGCCGTCCTTTTGAAGCTTTTTGATATCCTCAAGGCTGAGTTCTGCGATATTTTCCTTTGTAACTGCCTTTTTGATGTCAAAATCCGTCTGGTCGGCATAATATTCACGCTTGTCGTCAGGGGCAGCCCAGTGCCACATATAGCCCACTATGCCGTCCTTTGAAGCCCAATCCATGGCGATGTTCATCTCGGTGTCGGTGGTGATGCTGTCCTTTTCAGTGGCAAGCATAAGGTCGCCAAAACGTATTGCAGGGTATTTTCCTGTGGTTTTGTATATCATGTCTGTTTCAGCAGATGTGCCGATGGTGTCATGCTGACCCAAAAGCACCTGCTTGCCGTAGCTTTCGCAAAGATACTGATAAAGCGCTTTTGCGTTGTAGTCGGAGTCTTTGTTTGAAAGAGCAGGCTTTGATATAGTAAGGTCAAGTTTTGATATATCCTCGCTTGCGGTGAGGGTCAGGCAGTCAACGTCAAGTCCGCCGTCCACAGGGATAACGGATATTGCCGTCTTGCCTTTTTCTATGTAGATGTTCTTGAAAGTCACCTTTTCAAACTTGCCCGAGCCGCTGGCTGAGAAATCCTGAAGCTTTTTGCCGTTCACAGCTATGCCGTTCACGCACGGCACATCGGAAGCCACTGTTATGGTAAGGTTATAATACTGTGAGTCGGTAAGCTCGATCTCTCTTGACCAATCTTCCTCAGCGGAAATGTTCGTCACATAACCCTTGCCCTTGTAGCCCTTGCGGTCGCTTTTTACTTTCGCCTTGCCTGAAACTGAGCCTGTTTCGGCTTCAACGCTTTTTGAAAACTTCACATAAGGTATGGCGTTTGCCACTATCTTTGTTTCTTCATAGCTTTTTAAAGCCTGCTCGTCAGCCTTGCTGTCATCGTTTGTCTGTTTCTTTGTTGTGGTTACAACAGATGTTTTTTCGGGGGCGGTCATGCTCTCGTTTCTGCCTATCTGCACTCCGCAGCCTGACAGCGTGCAAATTGCTGCAACAGCCGCTGCCATTATCCGATAATGTCTCATTTCAATATCCTCTCAAATTTTGTCTTTTGCTCAGAATGTGAGCGTGTATGTTTTACCTGTTTCCGTGTCAAACTCTGCTGCGCCGTCTGTGTACAAGGTCTGTACCTCGCTGCTTGCAGTGTGTACCTTTACACTGTCACACACTATCCTGCACTTCTTTCCGCACCTTGAGTGAATGTGGCAGGCTGTTATCTTTGAGTCTTTCCACTCAAGGTCGATAACAAAGCCGCCTCTTGCACAAAGTCCTTTGAAGCTGCCCTCCGACCATTCTTTCGGCAGCGCAGGCAGGAGAATTATCTCGCCGTTCTCGCTTTGCAAAAGTGCCTCCGTGATACCGGCTGTGCCACCGAAGTTTCCGTCTATCTGGAAAGGCGGGTGCATATCGAACATATTCTCGCTTGTGGAATTTGAAAGAAGTGCTATAACATTTTCGTACACTTTTTCGCCGTCAAAAAGTCTTGCCCAGTGGTTTATTATCCATGCCCTTGACCAGCCTGTGTGTCCGCCACCGTGTGAAAGACGTCTTTCAAGGGTAGTCCTTGCGGCTTTGGCAAGCTCAGGGGTCTTTCGCATTGTTATGATGTCAGCAGGATAGAGTGCGAAAAGCTGTGAGATGTGCCTGTGACCAGGCTCTACCTCGTCATAGTCCTCTGCCCATTCCATTATCTGACCGTATTTGCCTATCTCAGGTGCAGGAAGTCTGTCTCTGGCTTCAAGGACTTTCTTTCTGAAACCTCCGTCAGTTTCAAGTATTTTTGAAGCTTCCGCAACGGCAGTGAAAAGCTCATAGATTATCTGGCTGTCCATAGACGGACCTATGCAGATAGAGCCTTTTGAGCCTGAAGCTGTGAGATAGGTATTCTCAGGGGAAACTGACGGGCAGGTAACAAGTCTGCCTTTTTTGTCCTCGATAAGGAAGTCGAGGAAAAATTCTGCCGCTTCTTTCAGGGTGTCATATTTCTCGCTGAGAAACTCTCTGTCCTGAACATAGAGATAATGCTCCCATATGTGCAGGCAGAGCCATGCCGCACCCATTGGCCATTGTGTTCCGGGTATCCACAAGTCCTGCGGTGCGGTGTCGCCCCATATGTCGGTGTTATGGTGACAGACAAAGCCACGGCAGCCATACATATTCCTTGCGGTCTTTCTGCCGTTTGGACGGAGCTTCTCGATATGGTCGATAAGAGGCATATGAAGCTCTGAGAGATTACAGTTCTCTGCACACCAATAGTTCATTTCGGTATTGATATTGATAGTGAATTTACAGCCCCAAGCAGGCCACATATCCTTGTTCCAAATGCCTTGGAGATTTGTAGGCAGGGTCTTTTCTCGGCTGGCTGCAATAAGAAGATATCTGCCGAAATTGTGATACATTTCAATAAGCTTGTTGTCGGGATCGCCCTCTTTCACAAGTGCAAGTCTTTCGTCTGTAGGCAGGGTGGAATTACCTGAGCTGTTGTCGCAAAGGGAGATATTCGCACGGTCATAGTATGACTTGTAGTCTGCGATATGGTCAGCTTTAAGCTGTGCATAGGTTTTTTCCTCGGCTCTTTCAACGTCAAAGACAGCCTGTCCCTTGTAATCTTCACAGCGGTAGCTTGTCTGTGCGCCAAGGAGGATAGTCACCTCGTCGCAGTCCTCACAGGTTATGAAGCTTCCATATGGGTAGACCTTTCCGCCCTTGTGGAGTACCTTTATATAAGCGGCAAAGTTTATGCCGTCCTCTGAGCCACATCCACCGTAAAAGAGGATATCGTTGTCATGAACGGGCGAGTTATCATCAAAATAATCATCTCTGCCGTCAATGCGTACACGGACGCTTATCGCTTTTTTCTCGGAAGCCGTTATGTGCATAACAAGCACCTGATCGGGCTGTGAGATAAACACTTCTCTTGTGTAGTCAACGCCGTTTATGGCATATTCTGTGGTGCAGACAGCGGTGTTAAGGTCAAGGCTTCTGCTCTTGAAGTCACATTCGCTCTCTTTATAATGTATAACGTTCATGTCGCCAAGTGGCATATAGTGCCTTTGATTTACAGGCGTGCCACAGAAAGCGCCATAGATTATTTTTTCAGCCTCGTTTATTTTCTCCTCAAAAAGCAGTTTTCTCACTTTTTCGAGATTAGGCAGTGCGGACTTATTATTTCTTTCACGGAAGCCGCCCGACCAGACGGAGTCCTCATTGAGCTGAATCCTCTCTTCAAGTGGCTGAGAGAACACCATTGCGCCTATCCTGCCGTTTCCAAGGGGCAGTGCTTTGTTCCAATCGTCTGCAGGGGTCTTATACCAAAGAAGTGCGGAAGTATCCATAGCTAATCCTTTCGTTATCTGTATATATCTGTATTTTAATATGGTTGTAGGTTACAATCCCTTATATTATAGCATATTTTGTTTTGGTTGACAAGGGGGAGATCGTGGCTCTTGTGAGATGTGAGAAATAATAAAACCAGTGTAAGCCTACAGCAGGCTTTCACTGGTTTTGTTTATCATTTATGAAAAGTTTAACAATATTTTATCCGCTGCTTTTTATGTGCAAATTTTTTCTGCAATGTTCTGAAAAGCGTCAAAGATCTCTTCTCCCGAACGTCCCAAGGCTCTTATGGCTATGCCATGTTCCGTGTGAGTGGCGCAAAGCTGTGCGCTGTCAGGGTCGCCTGTGTAGTCGGCTTGGTAAATGCTTTCCAGCATTGTCTTGTCAGGGGTGTAGATATACATAAATCCCGTGTGGGTGAAGCTCTCGAAAAAGCCTTTTTGCCGTATGGGCAGTGCGGCGGGGTCGATAAGAGTGTTGTCGATAAAATCCGCCCTGCCGTCAATTGCTATCTCGGTGCGTGAGCGAAAGCGCTTCAAGCCGAACTCCTCACCCATTGCAGTTCTGCCACAGCAGTATATCTCAGAGAAAATAAGCTCAGAGCTTTCTGTGATGTTCACCTTGCCCATGGAGATATGCTCACAGCCTGTGAAGGTCATAATAGGGTGGGGCATATAGCAAAGCCTTGCGTTTTTGCGCACAACAAGCTTTATGCTCTGTTTTGATACGCCGCCGTTTGTGTTGAAAAGCTTTTGATAGCCCTGATCTGTGAAAATGACCTTGCAGTTTTCCCCCACAAAAAGCTTTATCTCGTTTTCGTCACCTGCCAATACTCCTGCTGAGCCGCACATTGAGATATATTTCGCCCAGCCTTTATGGTCATAAAATGGTGAATACACCTTGAAAGGGGGAGCAAAATATAAGTCCTCAGTAACGGTTTTTTGTCCGTCAAAGGCTGTTGACAGGCTTAGTCTGCCGTTCATTTCAAATCCTCAAAAAGCACTGATTTTTTTATCCAGTCTATGACCTGAGAAACGCCCTCACGGCTCATGAGATTTGTGAAAAGAAACGGTCTGTCGCCCCTCATGCGCTTTGAGTCGGAAGCCATTACTTCAAGGGAAGCTCCAACAAGTGGCGCAAGGTCTGTCTTGTTGATAACAAGCAGGTCGGAACGTGTCACGCCAGGGCCGCCTTTTCTTGGTATCTTTTCACCCTGTGCAACGTCGATAACATAGATAGAAGCGTCTGCAAGGTCAGGGGAGAATGTGGCGGAAAGATTGTCGCCGCCGCTTTCAATGAAAACGATCTGCGTGTCAGGGTGCTTTTTCACCATTTCGTCAACGGCTTCCAGGTTCATTGAGCAGTCTTCTCTTATGGCAGTGTGAGGACAGCCGCCTGTTTCAACGCCAACTATCCTGTCAGCAGGCAGGCATGAGTTTTTTGTAAGAAATTCTGCGTCCTCTTTGGTGTAGATATCGTTTGTTACAACGCATATGGAATATTCTTTTGACATTTCTCTTGTAAGGCGTTCGATAAGTGCGGTTTTTCCCGATCCCACAGGTCCGCCTACGCCTATTTTTACATAGCTCATTTTTGGTACTCCTTATTATATTATATAAATCATAGCTTATGACATATACTGTCTTGAATACAGCCGTTCGTGCTGCATTGCACGCAGGTCAAAGCCTGCACCGCTTATGCCGATATCGTTTATATCAGTGAAAAGGGCTTCTTCTGAAGCGGAGGATATAAGTTCAAAGCTCTCTCCGAGAATTTTCTGCCCTGCAAGCTGACTAAGAGGTACAAGCTTCACGCAGTTTGTGACTATGGCGGAGCATATGGAATAGCCGTATACCGCAAGCCCCTCTGAAAGCTCGATGCCATTGTCACGCATATAAAGCCCATAGGCGATGCACTGATGACCCTTGCATATGCCCTGCTCCGTCAGGCTTTTATAAAGCCCTGTGAAGCTTTCCCGACCATTGTTGAATATTTTGAAAAAACGCCTTGTGACCTTTTCTGAGCCGCTTCGTATCTCAAATGGTGTTTTCACCGCAGAGTATATCTCATCAAGACGGCAAAGCTCCTTTTCGTCAGCATTGTATGCCGCTGCCGCCGCACCAAGCTCATTGTAGGGCAGCACTGAGATGTAAGAATGGAGATATTCTTCAAGCCCTTTTGGGGAAGTGATGATATCATGCTGAACGTAGGTTTCAAGCCCGTTTGAAAGCGTGAACGCACCCACTGGGAAAAGGCTGTCGCATATTTGCAGAATGTGCATAAGTCCTGCGGTATCGGTCATTTTTTATCAGCTCCGTTTAGTGTGAATGTTCGTGGTGATGATGTTCTCCATGCTCGTGGGAGTGGCTGTGTGAGTGTCCGTGAGCTTTGCAGACGATAAAATCGTCAAATCTGCCTATGATGTTCTCGCACTCAAAGCCGAGGTTTTTCAGGTGCTTTTCTGTAGGCTCGTCATGTGGGATAAGCACGTTGTCGTCAGATATTTTAAGTGACAAATGCCTGTTGCCTATCTCAAAGCAAAGCCTGCCCATTTCCTGCATAGTGTGAACGTTTATCTTGATAAGGGGACAGCTTGTGAGCTTCACTGCTACGCAAAGCTTATCGTCAAGATAGATGATATCCCCGTCCTTTAGGTTTTCGTCAATGGCAATGCCTATGTCACGTCCTCCTGCGGTGGTTTTTCTTATGCGCTTTTTCTCGGCTTCAAACCAATCAAGCTCAACTGTGTCTACTTCTACGGAAGGGGTGCTTTCAGAGAGATTGCCTAATATTTTTTCTGCTATCATTTTTGTTTCCTCGCTTTAGAACATAAAGTAACGCTGTGCCAATGCAAGCTCGTCAAAAGGCTCGCAGGTAATAACTTCGCCGTCAACTGTGACAGTGTAGGTCTCAGGGTCTACTCTTATATCTCCGCAGACGTTGTTGTATACCATATCAGCCTTTGAGATGTTTCGGCAGTTCTTCACAGGAAGCACCTGCCTTTTAAGACCAAGCTTCTCTTTTATGCCGTCCTCGTAGGCGTATTTTGATACGAACGTGATACAGGTGCTTGAAAGGGCAAGCCCGTGACCACCGAACATTTCTGTGTAACACACAGGCTGAGGGGTAGGGATAGAAGCGTTTGCGTCGCCCATTTTTGATGCGAAAATAAATCCGCCCTTTATTATCATGTCAGGCTTTGCACCGAAAAATGCAGGATTCCAAAGAACAAGGTCTGCCACCTTGCCAACTTCCACTGAGCCTACATATTCTGATACGCCGTGGGTTATAGCAGGGTTGATAGTGTATTTTGAAATGTAGCGTTTTATTCTGAAATTGTCGTTTCGCTGGCTGTCCTCTGGGAGTGCGCCACGTTGTTTCTTCATTTTGTCAGCGGTCTGCCATGTTCGTGTGATGACTTCGCCTACACGTCCCATTGCCTGAGAGTCGGAACTCATCATTGAGAATATTCCCATATCGTGCAAAACGTCCTCTGCGGCGATAGTTTCAGGACGTATCCTTGAATCCGCAAAAGCAATGTCCTCAGGGACGTTCTTGTCAAGGTGATGACACACCATGAGCATATCCAGATGTTCGTCAAGAGTGTTTGCGGTGTAAGGCATTGTAGGGTTCGTTGAGGAGGGGAGAACATTCGGGAACGCTGCTGCTCTGATAATGTCAGGAGCGTGTCCGCCGCCTGCACCCTCTGTGTGATAAGTGTGGATAGTCCTGCCCTTGAAAGCGTTGACGGTATCTTCAACAAATCCGCCCTCGTTAAGAGTGTCGGTGTGGATAGCCGCCTGAACATCATACATATCCGCAACAGTAAGTGCGTGGTCGATAACGTCAGGGGTAGAGCCCCAGTCCTCGTGTATCTTCAAGCCTATACAGCCTGCCTTTATCTGCTCCTCAAGAGTTGTGATGTCGCTTGAATTTCCCTTGCAGAGATAGCCGAAATTCATTGGCAGGTCTTCGGAGGCTTCCAACATTCTGTGGATATTGAACTCGCCAGGTGTACAGGTGGTGGCATTGGTGCCGTCGGCAGGACCTGTACCACCGCCTATCATGGTGGTGATTCCGCTGTAAAGGGCTGTTCTCACCTGAGTTGGAGAGATAAAATGAATGTGCGTGTCAAGTCCGCCAGCGGTGAGGATAAGTCCCTCGCCTGCGATAGCTTCCGTGGAAGCGCCTATTATCATGTTTTTGTCAACGCCATTCATGATGTCGGGGTTGCCTGCTTTGCCTATTCCTGCAATCCTGCCGTCCTTTATGCCAACGTCAGCCTTTATGATGCCTGTGCTGTCGATGATAAGAGCGTTTGTGATAACAGTGTCAAGGCACTCCTTGTCAGTGGCTTTGCAGGATTGCCCCATGCCGTCACGGAGAGATTTTCCTCCACCAAACTTTGCTTCATCGCCATGAACTGTCAAATCTTTTTCCACTTCTGCAATAAGAGAAGTATCGCCCAAGCGTACCCTGTCGCCAACTGTCGGACCATACATATCGCAGTAAGCTTTTCTCGATATTTCGATCATTTCCTACACCCCCTTGAAGCCAAGCTTTTTAGCCTTTTCAAAGGCTGCCTGCTTGATGTTTTCATCGTCCATTTTTCCGTTTACAAGACCATTCAGACCATAGCCTATGCGGTCGCCGCCGATAGGTATAAGACGGACGGTCTTTTTCTCTCCCGGCTCAAATCTTACCGCTGTGCCTGCGGGGATATCAAGTCGCATACCATAAGCCGCCTTGCGGTCAAACTCCAAAGCCTTGTTTACCTCAAAAAAGTGGAAGTGGGAGCCTGTCTGGATAGGTCTGTCCCCTGTGTTTGAAACTGTAAGCTCAATGCTTTCTGTTCCCTCGTTGAGCTTGACAGTGCCTTCCTCAACGATAAATTCCCCTGGGTGAAGCTTGCTTGCACCCTTTATAGGGTTGTGTACTGTCACAAGCTTTGTGCCGTCGGGCATTGTGGATTCTATTTGTATTTCATGTATCATTTCAGGAACGCCGTCCATGACGTCATCAGCGGTAAGAAGCTTTGTGCCGTATTGCATAAGCTCAGCGGCTGTCGCTCCTGCTCTTGCTTTTTCCATTACTTCCATGCTTATGTATGCCACAGCTTCAGGGTAGTTGAGCTTTAATCCCTGTGCCTTTCGGTCACGGGCAAGCATGCCCGCATAATGGAGCATAAGCTTATCCTGCTCTCTTGGAACAAGTCGCATTATTATTCCTCCTATTTATATAGTATAGCGTATCTACTGCTTTTTCTCTGTAAGGGCTTTTCTTACTACTCCCTCAGGGTCGCTTATGAGCATAGTGCCGAGCCATACGACGGTGCCGAGTGCAACAACGCAGATTCCTAAAAAGCTGTCGTTTATCATGTCTGCGGTGGCAGGTGTGAAATATCCTGCGCCCTGCGCTTTGTATTCAAAAAGTGCGTCCACGAGCCACATTATAGATGCGCCCCAGTACATATAGCACATCAGCCCCACTTTAAGCTTTCTGGCTTTTGGTGATGTGTACCATACTATGGTAATGATAACGGCTGCTATGAGCGTGATAAGAAGCGTCATACGGCGTCACCGCCCAGCTTTGCAGTCTCTTTTGGCTTACGTTTCAGTATCTTGTCAGACACCACAGTCAGTACAGCCCATACCGCTGTCACAAGAACAGCCATTGATGTTCCGACAGTCGCCATTTCGTGGAATGCTACTGCCATTTCCGAAGGGTCGTTAGCCGCTGTCAGGAATGGGAAGAACGGAGATATCTCGCCATGCCACAGATGCTCAAATGCCAAAAGTCCTGAACCGCCCCACAGAAAGCCTGAGAGCCTTGTTATCTTTTTAGAAAGAGGAAGCTTGTCCTCCGAAAGAGCTTTGACCTTTGTCTGCTCCTCTGCCTTTGCCTCGTGAGACTTTACTGCCTTTGCCACAATAGTTGTAACGATCGCTTCTGTTGCTGGTACTAAAAAACAAGCCATAATAAAACTTCCTTTCAAAATTGTTTTCTGAGTTTGACCTAGTGATAATAAAAAAACAACGCCCTTATAAACCGACAGGCATTGCCGTATCGGTTATAAGAGCGTCATTGCTTTGATTATCAGTATAGCACAGAGCTTTTTATTTGGCAATAGTGTTAATGAAAAATTCTTATTTTATTCAGCTTTGAATAAAAAATAGATATGAACAAAATGAAAGTCTGACACCTGAATATTGCATTATTGCCCTTTGTAAATTTGCACAAAGAAACTATTCAAAAATGAATAGTTTCGACTTTGATATGGGTGAAATGGCGTAAATACGCTGTATAAGTGATAACAAAGATTATTCCAAAGTGAATAATTTTCAGAAAAATTGAAAAATAGCTCTTGACAACTTGCAGGAATGGTGATATAATTCTGCACATAGAGCAATTCAGAAATGACTTGAACGGTCATGCGGATATGTTCCTCAGTGATTTTGAAAGGAAAGTGACCTCAAATGATCAACAACAATTGTCAGCCACCGAGCGCCTCAGGCTCTCCTCGTTTTTGTAATATGGGTAATTTCATGAGGCTTCCTCACGCGACCTCAGCAGAGGGATTGGATTTCGCTATCGTTGGTATACCGTTCGATACCGCCGCTTCTTTCAGAGCAGGCGCAAGATTTGGTCCTAACGGTGTAAGAAACATCTCGGCAATGATAAAGCCTAACAATGTTGCAATGGGCGTCAACATTATGGATTCACTCAAGGGCGCAGACCTTGGCGACGTTCCTGTGATCCCTGATTATATCCACGAAACATATGCAGCTATCGAGCAGACCTTGGACGGTGTTCTTGAATGCGGTGCAGTTCCAATAAGTATTGGCGGCGACCACGCTATCACCCTTGGCGAACTTAGAGCTATCGCAAAGAAGCATGGAAAGGTAAGCCTTGTGCATTTCGATTCACACCTTGACCTGTGCGATACGGTTTTCGGTCAGAAATACAATCACGGCACACCATTCAGAAGAGCAATGGAGGAGGGTCTTATTGATCCTGAGAAGTCAGTTCAGATCGGCATGAGAGGTTCTCTTTACGATCCTGACGATTTCAAGATCGCCGCAGACCTTGGCTTCACGGTTATCCCAGGGGACAAGCTCCACACATATTCTCCTGAAGATCTTCTCAAGGTCATAAAGGAAAAGGTGGGCGACAATAAGGTGTTCCTTACATTCGATATTGACTTTGTTGACCCGGCTTATGCACCAGGTACAGGTACTCCTGAGGTGGGCGGATTTACTTCATTTGAAACACTTCAATATATAAGAGCGCTGAAAGATCTGAACTTCACAGGCTTTGATGTAGTAGAAGTTGCTCCTCCATATGACCACTCAGAGATAACAGCTTATATGGGCGCAAATATCATTTTTGAGTTCATGTCTATCCTTGCTTATCAGAAGAAGATCGGCAAGAGAAAATAAAGATAGAAAAATAATTCACCTTCCAATAAATATAATATCAAACGCAACGGAGCGTTGACGGCGGCACTAGGGTGTCTGGCTTGTCAGCGCTCCGAATTATTTAGAAAAGTAAGTGAAAGGTTGGAATCAGTTATGAAAAGCGGAAGAAGATTTGGAATGTTAAGAAAAGTTTGTGCAGTGGCAGTGGCTTCAGTACTTGCGGCAGGATGTCTTACAGCCTGCGGAAGCAGCAAGAACACAGGTCCGCTCACACTGGACCAGATCAAGGAAAACGGTAAGCTCACAGTTGCGACAGAAGCCGCTTATGAGCCTTTTGAATACATGGACGGCGATAAGATCATAGGCTACAACGCAGATCTGTTTGCTAAGATTTGCGACGATCTGGGGGTGGAGCTTGATTATATCGACCTGCCGTTCCAAGGAATACTTGCAGGACTTGAAGCAAAGAAATATGACGTTGTTGGAGCAACACTCGGCGTAACTGCTGAACGTGCAGGCAAGTACACGATGACTTATCCTATCCAGAACGGAACTACAGTTTTCGTAAAGAGAAAGGGCGATGACAGCATCAAGTCTATCGAAGATATGTCAGGCAAAAAGGTCGGCACACAGACTTCTTGCTACAATGAGGACGATACAAAGAAATTCAACGAGAAGCTAAAGTCAGAGGGCAAGGACGGCTATGCTGAACTGCTCAAATACGACTCATTCCCTGAGGCTTTTGCAGAGCTTAAGAACGGCAAGATAGACCTTGTTGCTCAGAACTATGCAAGCTGCGCCGCAGTTGTAATGAAGAATCCTGACTATTATGAGATAGTGGCTGACGATTCAGGCAAGGCTGAAATGGTCGGCACAGACACTTGGGTATCATGGGCTGTTCGTAAGGAAGACACAGAGCTTTCTGACTATATCAACTCTGAGATACACAAGTTCAAAGAGGACGGAACTCTTGCAGAGCTTCAGAAGAAATGGTTTGGTGAAGCCGTTGACCTGCCTGAGAGCGATTATATCCCTGCCGAGTAAAAAGCACCTTTGAAAGGAGGAAATGCTCCGTCGCAAACGGCGGAGCATTATATATCAATGGAGAATTTCAACATAGTATGGCATTATAAAGACCTGCTGCTGAAAGGTCTTGGCTATACAGTATTCGTATCCGTTGCAGCGATACTTATAGCGCTTTGCGTTGGTATGCTGCTTTCGGTGATGAGAATGGGCGGCGACTCGCTTCCTTCGAGGATACTGAAAAAGATAGTCGCAGTTTATATAAGCTTTGTCCGTGGCACGCCTGTGCTGGTGCAGATATACATTATATATCAGGCACTTGCAGTAATGGGTCTAAACCTTTCAAACCTGGCGTCAGGCATAATCGCTCTTAGCCTTAACAGCGGCGGATTTATCGCAGAAATAATCCGTGGCGGACTTACGGCTGTGCCAAAGGGTCAGACGGAGGCGGCCAGAGCCTTGGGCATGAGCGAGCCAAAGATACTAATGAGGATAGTTTTTCCGCAGGTATTCAAGGTAGCTTTGCCGCAGCTGACAAGCGAGTTCATAAACGTTATAAAGGTGTCGCCGATGCTTTCTGTATTGGCAATCGTAGAGCTTACAAGAACGGCTCAGCGTCTTGTTACGCAGACATACATAAACCTGCCTTTCTATATTGCTATCGCAGTTATGTATTTTGTTATCTGCGCAGGACTTGAAGAACTTGTAAAGCTTCAGAAGAAAAGACTTGAAAGAAGATAAGGAGGCGCAGATATATGAACGAATTTATGCACGTTGCGGAAATAGCGCTTCCGCTGCTTTTGCAGGGTCTTGGAACAACGGCGGCAATATCGGTGCTGTCTATCCTTATTGCAATGGTGTTAGGCTCGGCGGTAGGCTATATGTGCCTTTCAAAAAACAAGGCTGTTGAGCTTATCGCAAGGGCGTTTATAAAGATATTCAGATGCACCCCTTTTATGGTGCAGGTATATCTTGCATATTACGGACTCCCTGCTCTTGGTCTGAACGTTTCAGCGTTTTCAACAGGCGTTATAATTCTTGGAATGTACACAGCGGCTTATACCGCAGTTATCCTTGAAAGCGGCGTCAGCGCTATCCCAAAGGGACAGTTTGAAGCTTCATATGCAATGGGAATGTCAAGATTTAAAACAATGGTGAGAATAATTTTTCCGCAGACTTTGAAAATAATCGTTCCGTCACTGACAGGACAGTTTGTTCAGACTGTTAAGGACTCATCTATCCTTTCTATCATCACAGTTGCAGAAATGACAATGATGACAAAAGAGGCTATCGGTATAACTTTTAGCCCTCTGATAGTTTATATCTGTGCAGGCGTTCTTTACTGGGCGCTGAACCTTGTTATCGAGTTCGCATCAAGATGTATAGAAAAGCACAACAACCGTGTTGCTATCTGACGAAAAAGGAGTGTAAAATACAATGGCTGAAAGCAGAAAGCCTGTTATATCGGTTCACGATCTGGCAAAGAATTACGGGGAGCTTAAGGTCCTCAGAAAAATAGATATGGATATTTACAAGGGCGAGGTGGTAAGCGTTATCGGCCCCAGCGGCTCTGGCAAAAGCACTTTTCTCAGATGCCTGAACTATCTCGAGGAGCTGACATCAGGCGAGATAGATATAGGCGGAGTTTCCCTAAAGGGCATCGACGAGGACAAGCACAACAAAAAGCTCAACGAAAAGGCTGCAAAGGTCATAAGAAAGAACGTTGGAATGGTGTTCCAGCAGTTCAACCTTTGGCCGCACAAAACAGTGCTTGAAAACGTTATGGAGTGTCCTGTTCAGGTTAAAAAGGCTAACAAGGAAGAAACAAAGAAGAAAGCCATGGAGCTTCTTGCGAGAGTTGGAATGGACGGCAAGGCAGACGCTTATCCTACTCAGCTTTCAGGCGGTCAGCAGCAGCGTGTGGCTATTGCGAGGACTCTTGCAATGGAGCCTGAGGTCATACTCTTTGACGAGCCGACTTCCGCCCTTGACCCTGAGTTCGTTGGCGAGGTTCTGAACGTTATGAAAGACCTGGCTAAGGCAGGAATGACAATGATAGTTGTCACACACGAAATGGGCTTTGCGGCAGAGGTGGCAAACAGAGTCTGCTTTATGGACGGCGGCTATGTTATCGAGGACGGCACCCCTGAGGAAGTGTTCAAGCACCCTAAGAGCGACCGTGCAAAGCAGTTTTTCTCAAAGATACTTAATGTGTAAACTATAAAGCCGCAGAAAGGAGTGCAGACAAATGGATTATGAGCAGCTAGGGCACATTCTCGAAAGTATCCACCCAGGAGTGACTATTGCCGACAGCAGCGGAGTGTTCAGATTTGTTTCAAACTCCTATCTCAGCGGCAGAAGCGTAAAAGGCTCTGACATAATAGGTAAATTCGCAGGCTCAGAGGAAATGATGAAGATGTTTTCCCCTTGCGTGACGCAAATGGTTTTTGAAAGCCACAAGCGTGTCACAACGGTGCAAAAAGGCGTTGACAATGACGAAACTTTCGTCACGGGAATACCGGTATTCAAGGACGGAGAGCTTGAGATGATAATAAGCTATTCCTCTTGGGAGATAACAGGCTTTGACGACCTGAGGGAGCGTTACAATGTTTTGCAGTATCAGAACAAAAAGCTTCTTGATGAAATAGAGCTTATGACAGGACGTGACGGTGGACAGCGTTATATCGCCCAAAGCAGCCGTTCAAGAGACGCAAGGCGGCTTGCAGGAGTTTTCTGTGACGCAGGCTGTCCGTGTTACATCTATGGTCCCACAGGAAGCGGCAAAAGCTATCTTGCTTCCACTATATACGGCAAAAAAGGAACGCTTTACACCTATGACTGCGCACCTGTCGGGGAAGAAGTCATAGAAAAGGAGCTTCTTGGAGAGGGGTCGATGATATCGCCGCTTTCGGGCATTTACGCTGTGATAATAAAGCATATAGACAGGCTGTCGCCTAGACTTCAAAGGGCAGTTCTTGAAAAATGCGCAAAAGCAGGCATCGTGCCTGTGGGGCTTTCTGAACATTCAGTGGAGGAGTTTAAAGGTGCTGACAAGCTGTCGGAGGAGTTTATAAGCGAGTTCGAGCCTTATCAGGTACAGATGTATTCTCTTGGCGAGCGTGCGGAGGATCTTAAAAGCTTTATCGACTATTATCTCGGCTCGGCAAACAAGAAATACTCACGGAGCGTTGAGTTCACCCCTCGTGCCATGGGCTGTTTGTTGGGATATGATTGGAAAGAAAATATCGACGAGGTGCATAGGACTATCGAGCGTATCGTTCTTACTACCGAGAAGAAAAAGGTGGACGTTTTCGACTTGCCTGACAGGATAACGGGCGGTTCGTCTGAGGTGTTTGCGCAGAATGCTTCCCTAAAGGATATGCTTGAATTTTACGAAAGCGGACTTGTGATGAGAGCCTATGAAAAATACAGAACATCTGTGGCTGTGGCACAGAAGCTTGGCATAAGTCAGGCGACGGCTGTGCGGAAGATACACAAATATGCAGGCAGGGACGTTGAATGAACGAGCGTTTTGATGTTATCGTTACGATACTTGAACTTATCGGCACTGCAGCGTTTGCGGCAAGCGGTGCGCTGACAGCGATAAAAAGGCGTTTTGACCTTTTCGGCGTTATAATAATAGGAGTGACAACGGCTGTGGGCGGTGGGATAATGCGTGATATCGTCATCGGAAGTCACCCTGTGGCGGCGTTTCGTGACCCCCTTGCAATGAGTGCGGCGGCTTTGATATCGGTGCTTGTGTTTGCTGCCTTGGCTGTAAAAGGCGACCTGGGGGGCAAGGCGTTGAAGCTTTATGATACTGCAATGCTCATGCTCGATACTATAGGGCTTGGCATTTTCACTGTTACAGGTATAACAGCGGCAATGAGGAGCGGCGTGTCTGACAACACTTTTTTGCTTGTGTTTTCGGGAGTTATAACAGGCGTTGGGGGCGGAGTTCTCAGGGATATTTTCGTTAACAAGAAGCCTGAGATATTTGTGGGCAACATTTATGCCTGCGCTTCTGCCACAGGTGCAGCGGCTTTTCTGCTTTGCTATGGCATGATGTCGTTCATGCCTGCCTGCATGGCGAGCCTTGCGGTGACGTTTTCCCTAAGGCTCATGTCGGTGAAATTCGGTTGGAATTTGCCGAAAATTCAGATAAAAGCCAGACAGGAGCGGAGGATAGCCGCCGCGAAAGAAAATCTCATAAATAAAAAAGGAGCATAGACTATGAAAAAGTTTATTATTACCATAAGCCGTGAGTTCGGCTGCAACGCAAGAGAGGTCGCAAGAAAGGCGGCGGCTGAGCTTGGCGTGGAGTTTTATGACAAGGACCTTGTAGATATGGCGGCAGAGCGTGCAGGCATAAGCCGTGACTCGTTTCTTGACAGTGAGGAAATGCTTGACAAGAACGCTGACCGCCTGCTGAAGTCATTTGGCTACGGCTCATCAACGCAGTTTTATTCCGACAAGGCTGTAAAAGCGCAGGTGGATATCATCAGAGATCTTGCAAACAAGCGTATATCCGCCATATTCTTCGGCAGGTGTGCAGACTATGTTCTCAGAGAATATCCGAACCACATGAACGTTTTTCTCTATGCGCCTTTGGAAGCAAGGATAAAGCATATGTGTGAAACTTATGACCTTTCATGGCCGGAGGCTGACAAGCTCATAAAACGTGTTGACCGCCAGCGCCACAACTATTATAAATACGTCACAGGCAAAAATCGTGGTGACCGTGACAACAAACATCTTATGATCGACGTAAGCGAATACGGCACTGATCTCACTGCCGAGATGATATGCTTCGCTGCAAGAAAGATGTTCGAGGACTAAGCTTTCTACTGATTACCAAATCTTCATTTGTGGGGTGCTTCTGCTTTGGAGCGCCCCTCTTTTTTTACATTTGTGAATATGAACAAAATGCAGGATATAAAACTTCTTTATTCATACAACATTTTATGTAAGCTTAAAAGACAGTTTGCGTTAATAAAAAGTTTATATATAAAATATAAAATGACTGATTTTTAGTATTGCAGTTGTAGTTGCTACAGGATATATCATAGGTATATCGAAAGAAAAGTTTCGTGAAGTAAATTATTTTCAAAAAGCAAAATGAAAGTTAAACAAGAAAATCCTGCAAAGTGCAGCTGTAAATATAGGAGGAATGTAAAGTGAAGAGGTTCAGATTTATAATCAAACGGCTGCTTTCAATGATAGTCATAATGTTTTTGGTATCCTTTCTGGTGTTCGTTGTTCTGAGAATGTCAGACGCAGACCCTCTCACAGTAATGATAGGAAACAATCAATCCACTCCTGAACTCAGGCAGGCTCTTACAGAAAAATATCACCTTGACGACCCTGTGCATATACAGTATCTCAGGTGGATAAAGGGAGTTCTTTCAGGCGACTTCGGTACAGACTATGTTGACGGTCAGGACGTAAAAGGTCTTATAATGTCAAGGCTTCCAATAACATTCGGACTTGTGATAATGAGTTCCGTCATAGGCTCAGTGATAGCTGTTATAATGGGAGTTGCAGCGGCGCTGAGAAAAGGCAGACCCTCAGACGCAGCAATTTCAGGACTTATGCTTGTGCTTTCAGGTGCGCCGTCATTTTTGGTAAGCATACTGATACTTATTTTCATGACAAAGTACGTTCCTGGATATTCGTTTATCGGAACATATACAAATTTCGGAGAGTTCTTACAACGTATAATGATACCGAGCCTGATAATGGCGCTGACGTTCGTTGCGATGCTTGGACGTATCACACGAAGCAACATGATAAGTCAGCTTCAATCCCCTTATATCGCAACAGCAGCTGCAAAGGGATTAAAGCAAAGCAACATAACCTACAAGCACGCTTTTCACAATGCCGTTATTCCTGTTATAACAGTTGCAGGATATATGATAGCAGGCTCTATAGGCTCGACAGTAATAGTTGAGCAGGTCTTTTCTCTTCCCGGTATAGGCGGTCTGCTCATATCGGCGATAGAGGAAAACAATTTTCCAATAGTTCAGATACTTGTGCTTTTCATGCTTGGAGCTTATCTTGTAATGAGTTTTGTTATCGACATACTTTATACCGTTCTTGATCCGAGAGTTGATCTTAAATAAGGTGGGATTTTTAATGAAGAAGAAAAATAAAGCAGGAACGTTTTTCACACCTGTTGTGGCGGTGACGGGAATATTCCTTGCGGTAATAGTTTTCGTATCGCTCTTTGCAAGCGTTATCGCACCGTATGACCCTCTTGCCACAGACGTGAATGCCATATATGCACCCGCCTTTTCTGAGGGACACATTTTCGGAACTGACGGACTTGGCAGAGATATTTTTTCAAGGCTCATATGCAGTGCAAGAACTTCCATTCTGAATGCCTTTCTTATAGTTGCCATAGAGGTAGTCATAGGTGTTCCTCTTGGGCTTATCTGCGGATACTACAGAGGTCCTCTTGACAGTATCGTAATGAGGGTGTGGGACGTTATAAGCGCAATACCGCCACTTCTTCTTTCCTTTATCCTTATTGCGGTAATGGGAAAGGGCATGATGACAGGTATCATCGCCATAGGCATTTCTTATATCCCTCTTACAACAAAGACCGCAAGATCAATGATAATGACAGAGAAAAAGGCGGTGTATGTTGAAGCCTGCAAATCAATGGGCTTTTCAGACGCAAGGATAATTTTCGTGCATATCCTGCCGAACATCATCACACCTATGATATCGCAGTTCACACTTGATATCGGTACAGCTATCACATCAATGGCTACTCTGAGCTTTCTGGGACTTGGCGTTCAGGCTCCGAATGCCGACTGGGGAACGCTTCTCCGTGACGGCATGGGCAACCTTTATAATAGTTCGGCACTGCTTTTTATACCTGCAATATGCGTAATACTTGTAACAGTATCCATAAACCTTTTCAGCGACGGTGTTCAGAACTATCTCGATCCGTCATCAAGAAAGCTTCCGTCATTCAAGAAATACGAAAAGAAACACAGAATAAAGAAGCTTTCAGCAGTTAAGGCAAACGGGGAGGCGTAAAAGATGAAAAAAGGAAACGTTCTTGAAATAAAAGACCTTTCTGTAGACTTTATGACAGTTAGAGGTATCGTATACGCCGTTCAGGGCGTTGACCTTGAAGTGAAGCAAGGGGAGATACACGGTATCGTAGGCGAGAGCGGCTGCGGAAAAAGCGTAACATCAAAGTCGGTCATAAGGCTTCATAACGAGGAGACCACCAGATATGCAGGGGATATCTACATAAGAGATGACAGCGGCGAGAAAGATGTTCTTGCAATGAGCAAAAAGCAGCTCCGTGATTTCAGGGGCAGCACAGCCGCAATGATATTCCAAGACCCTATGACTTCCCTTGACCCTATCATGAAAGCAGGCGAGCAGATAGCAGAAATGCTAAGGGCGAAGAAAAACTTAAATCGCCGTGAAGCAAGAGAAAAGGTCATCGAGATGTTTGAAAAGATAGGCATAACACCTGCTGAGAAAAGATACGAGCAGTATCCGTTTGAAATGAGCGGAGGAATGTTACAGAGAATAATGATAGCAATGGCTCTTATATGCGAGCCGAAGCTTCTTATTGCAGACGAACCTACCACGGCGCTTGATGTTACTATACAGGCGCAGATACTAAAGCTTATAAAAAAGCTCCAGCAGGAAAGCGGAACGTCGGTAATATTCATCACTCACAACCTTGGTGTTGTGGCTGAGATTTGCGACAGCGTAACTGTAATGTATGCAGGAAAGGCTGTTGAGACCGCAAGCGTTGTGGATATTTTCGACCACCCTGCTCACCCATACACAAAGGCGCTCCTTGAAAGCAATCCAAGAGAGAGCGACACAGAAAAAAGAATGAAAAGCATACCTGGCAGTCCTCCGCTTCTGTATGAAAAGTTCAAGGGCTGTGCCTTTGCACCAAGATGTAAGTATGCTGACGATAAATGCAGAAGCTGCGTGCCTGTTACAGAAAATGTGTCTGAGGGACACAGCACAGCTTGCTTCAAGTGGCGGGAGGTGACATCACAATGAGCAATGAAAAAGACAGACAGCCTTTTATAAGCGTCAGAGATCTGAAAAAGTATTTCTGCCTTGACAATTACAAGCTTGCAAAGGCAAAGACAAGATATATCCACGCCGTTGATGATGTTAGCTTTGATATCTACAAAGGCGAGATATTCGGCATAATAGGCGAGAGCGGCTCGGGCAAATCAACCATAGGAAGATGCGTTCTGAAGCTTATCGACGTTGATTCAGGCGAGATATATTTTGACGGCAAAAACATAACTCATGTGAGCCGCAAGGAACAGCAGGAGCTGCGTTCAAGAATGCAAATGGTCTTTCAAAACCCTCTTGCTTCCTTTGACCCGAAAAAGACTATACGCTTTAGCCTTGAAGAATCTGCAAAGGTGCATAAGATAAAGCCTGAGGTCTACAAGGCGAGGATAAAACAGCTTATGGAGTATATAGCGCTTCCGGAGGACTTGCTCACAAGATATCCTAAAGACCTTTCGGGCGGTCAGCTCCAAAGGCTTGCAATAGCAAGGGCGCTTATGCTGGAGCCTGATTTCATTCTTGCAGACGAGCCTGTTTCGGCACTTGACGTTTCTGTGCAGGCGCAGATATTGAATCTTATGCTCGACCTGAAAGAGGATAAAGGGCAGACGATACTTTTTATCTCCCATGATCTGAACGTTGTCCGTCACGTTTGCGACAGGATAGCGGTGGTATATCTGGGAGCGGTAATGGAAATGGGTACGGTGGAGCAGGTATATAACAGCGTTGCTCACCCTTACACTCAGGCACTTATTTCAGCAAAGCCAAAGGAACATCCTCTTGAAAATAAGAAGCATATCCTGCTGGAGGGAGATATACCGAACGCAGTGGATATCCCCGAGGGCTGTCGCTTTGCAGGCAGGTGCAGATATTTCAAAGAGGGCTTGTGCGACAACCGCACGCCAAAGCTCAAAGACATTGGAAACGGGCATTACGTTGCCTGTCATTTCCCGCTAGGCATTGACCGCAGCAAGACTGCTTCGGATATGTAATAAATCTTTTGAAGAAAGGAAAGTTATCATGAAAAAATTCTCACGCAAGATCGCGGCCGCTGCTGCATTGGCAATAACAGTTTCAAGCTGTATGACAGGCTGCTTCAACAACACAGGTTCCGGTTCAGGCTCAGGTTCTTCAGGAGGAAATTCAGAGACAGTTCTCAGAGTAGGCTATACTCAGGAGCCGTCATCATTTGACCCTGCCGACTTCACTATCGTGGCAGCAACTCTCACAGGTTATGACTGCTATGACACGCTTCTTAACTTCTCACATGACGGCACAACAGTTGAGCCTGCCCTTGCAGAATCTTGGGAGCAGGTTGACGATACTACATACACATACAAGATAAGACAGGGAGTAAAGTTCTCAGACGGCAATGAAATGACAATGGACGATGTGCTTTATTCTCTTAACAGAGTAACAGAAGACAACTATTATATGAGCTATCTTTTTGCAAACGTTGACAGCTTTGAAGCCGACAACGATACTTGGACGCTGACAGTTCATCTTAAGCAGCCTGACTCATCATGGCAGTATGTTCCTGCGACATCAGCCTGCACTATAGTCGAGAAGTCTGTAACAGAGGAGCAAGGCGACAAGTACGGCACTGCTGACGGAAAGACTGTCGGCACAGGTCCTTACAAGCTTTCTTCATGGTCATCAGGAAGCGAGATAGTTCTTGAAAAGAACGAAAACTGGTGGGGCGACCCTGATACTCTCGATATCGACAAGGTAGAATATTACGTTATCGAGGACGAAAGCGCATTAGCACTTGCGGCAAAGGGTGGACAGATAGACTTTGTCGAGGGTATGTCAAACAGCGTTATGTCTGTATATCAGAGTTGTCAGAACTTCAATATCCTCTCATGCGAGGGAACAACTTCAAACTATATCGCATTCAACACAGCTTCAAAGCCGTTTGATGACGAGTGGGCAAGAAAGGCTGTTGCATATTGTATCGACCGTTCCCAGATAACAACAACTATCGGCGGCGATTATGCAAAGCAGTCGGCTGTTGTTCCAATGAGCGAATCCATGATGTATATGGATAAGGACAAGTGGGATTCAACTATCGCCGAAAGCGATGTTTATACTCAGGATTATGACAAGGTAAAGGAATGTCTTGCAAAGTCAAAGTATCCTGACGGCTTTGAGTTTGATTTCTATACGACTTCACAGACGCAGAAGCAGGCTGAGCTTCTCAAGTCAATGGTAGACGCAAGTGGCTCTATCACAATGAATCTTGTGGAAGTGCCTGACAGCGATATCTTCAGCTATATGTTCGGCTACAAGACAAAGGATAACGGCGAGAGATATTACAACGCAGTCGGCACATACATGATGTCAGACTTCCTTGACCCTATGGGAATGTTAAAGACATTATATGCAGGCTCTAACGCTTGCGAGGGCGGAACGAATGAAACACTTTGGTCAAGCACAGAAGCAGACGGACTTCTTGATAAAGCGGCTCAGACAACAGACGACGCTGAGAAAATGGGTTACTATACTGACGCATATAAGATATTTGCTGATGAGTGCCCTTACCTTGGACTTTACACATCATCTGATGTTTACGCAGTAAGCGATAAGTTCACATATGACCCAAGCCCGATGTTCTGGTATAACTTCAGTTACGCAGACGTTCATGTGGCAAAATAAGAAATAATATGAAAAAGGAAGTGCGATAATGTATTCATCTCTGGATACCGTGTGGGTTCTTCTCTGCACAGCTTTGATATTCTTTATGCAGGCAGGCTTTGCAATGCTGGAAACAGGCTTCACCAGAGAAAAAAATGCAGGCAACATAATAATGAAAAACCTTATGGATTACTGCATAGGCTCTGTTCTTTTCTGGGTTATCGGCTTCAGCTTTTTGTATGGCGACTCCATAGTAGGATTTATCGGAACGCCAAGCCTGTTCGCAGCAGGAAAGTTTGCAGCCGCAGGAGATCTGCCTAAGCGAGTGTTCCTTATGTTCGCAACGGTCTTTTGTTCAACTGCCACGACTATAGTTTCAGGAGCAATGGCAGGCAGAACAAAGTTCAAGGCTTATCTTACATATTCGGCTGTTATGAGCGGAATAGTTTATCCTATAACAGGTCACTGGATATGGAACAGTGCAGGCTGGCTCAAAAGTATAGGCTTCCACGATTTCGCAGGCGGAACTGCCGTTCACGTTGTTGGCGGAACTACCGCACTTATAGGTGCGCTGCTTGTGGGAGCAAGGATAGGCAAGTTTGATAAAAACGGCAAGGCGAGAGCCATACCGGGACATAATCTCACTATCGGAGCTTTGGGCATATTCATTTTGTGGATAGGCTGGTTCGGATTTAACGGTGGCTCGCTTCTCGCCGCTCAGGGCGACAATGCGGCGGCAAAGCTTGGGGATATCTTCTTTAACACAAACATATCTGCGGCGGCTTGCGCAATAGCTGCAATGTTCATCACATGGGTGCGCTACGGCAAGCCTGACGTGACAATGACCCTTAACGGAGCACTTGCAGGACTTGTGGCTTCAACCGCAGGCTGTGACACAGTTTCGGCAGGAGGAGCATTCTTTATCGGCATAACAGCAGGCTTTGTAATGGTGTTTGGTGTTGAGCTTATAACAAAGCTAAAGGCTGACGACCCTGTGGGTGCGGTAAGTGTTCACGGTTTGTGCGGAGCATGGGGAACGCTTATGACGGGCGTTTTCGCAAAGAAAAGCGGTCTTATATATTCAGGCAGCCCGAAGGATCTGCTTATACAGCTTGCAGGCGTGCTTTCAGTGGCGGCATGGACAGCGCTTATTATGGTGATAGTGTTCACCGTGATAAAGAAAACAATGGGTCTGAGAGTTAGCGAGAACACAGAGATAGTTGGTCTTGACAAGTGCGAGCATGGACTTTCAAGCAGCTATGCGGACCTTCTCAACACTGCTCAGTTCATCACCGCTGCCGCTGACGAGCCTTCAAAGGTGAGGGCTATAGACGAAGCCTCAGAGCTTAACGCTTCTGACTACAAGGCGGACGGAAAGATGCACAAGGTGGTCGTTCTTATGAACGTCGCAAAGTTCGAGATGCTGAAAAATGCTTTGGATAAGCTTGATATAACAGGCATGACAGTTACGCAGGTGAGCGGCTGTGGAATACAAAAAGGAAGCACTGAGCTTTACAGAGGCTCTGAGCTTGAATCAAGGCTTCTGCCTAAGATAAAGGTGGAGATAGTTATAAGCACTGTTCCTCTTGGACTTCTTATTGACACTATCAGAAAGGTGCTTTATACGGGCAAGATAGGCGACGGAAAGATATTTGTTTATGACGTTGCAAACGTTGTGAAGATAAGAACAGGGGCAGAGGACGAGCAGGCTCTTGAATAAGCTGTCATAATAATTGGAATGGGGGACAAGATATGACTGATGATATGAAATACACTGTGTTTTATACAGACGAAAACGGACAGCTTGTCCCGAATGGGGAAAAGCTTCTGAGCATAACCGAGATAGCAAAGTATCGAAACATACCTACAGAACGGCTTAGATATTACGATAAGATAGGGCTTTTAAGACCTGACTATGTTGACAAGCTCACAGGGCGGAGGTTTTATTCGGCACAGCAGTGTGAAAAGCTTGGCACTATAAAAGAGCTTCGCAGGCTGAACTTATCACTGAAAGAAATAGAGGACTATTTCAGCGACAGAAACCTTGAAAAGTCCGAGCGTGTTCTCAGACAGCGTTATGAGCTTTTACAGCAGGAGATAGCGGATAAGCTTGAAATAAGCCGTGTGCTGAAAGAAAAGCTTAAATTTATCAGAGAGCTTAACAACACAGATTTCAAGCTTGATGACCCTGTTATAAGGGAGCTTCCTGAACGATATGCCCTCAAAGGGGAGAGCAACAAGTTCAGAACAAATCTCACCGGTATAGAGTTTATGAAGCTTGAGGAGGCTATAGGCGGAACTTCACCTGTGCTTGCCACTGATAAGGTGGCAATGACCATAAAAAACTCAGTTGACCCTGACGATATGGATTCCGAGGTCTGCCCTATGGTGTTCTGCTCGGCAGATCAGGCTGACAAGGAAAGCTTCACAACAGTGGCAGGAGGAAAATACGTTTGCGCTTTTCACAGGAATTGCTACAGCTATTTCGGTGAGCTTATAATGAAAATGCGCTGTCTTGCACAGGAGCATGGCTACACCCTTGGAAACGTCGGGGTGATGATATACCGTATAGACATAACCCTTACGGACAACAGTGATGAAACTATAGCGGAGCTTCAGTTTCCGCTTATAAAAGAAAGCAGGGAGAAATGATCATGATAGACAGAAATGAACTGCACGCCATGAAAACGGCGGCAAGATTTGATGAATTTGGCAACACAAGATTTCCTACAATGGCAAAGAGAGCCGTTGAGTTTGGATTAGAGCCTGCGGACAGCATTAAAAGCGAGGGCATGAGCTGTTTTGCAAGAACAAATCTCGGCCCTACATACACAAGCCACGAAACTTTTCTCAGAAGTCCTTTCTGCGAGGATATCCATAAGGTGTCGGAATATGACGTTGCAGTGGTGGGTATCCCATATGACAGCGGAGCGTCAAACCGCTCAGGCACAAGACTTGGCCCTGCCGGCATAAGACACGCTTCTTCGCAGATATCCCCTTTCAACCCTGACTATGGCGTTGACCTATACGAAAACATAAAGCTTTGCGACGCAGGAGATATCTACACACTTCCTGCAAATGCCGAAAAGACTTTCGACCAGATAACAAAGGGCATAGGATATATATTCTCTCAGGGAGTAACGCCTATCGTTCTTGGAGGCGACCACTCTACCACTTTCCCTACGCTCAGGGGCATTTCAAAGTATATCGACGGCAATATCGGCGTTATCCATATCGACCGCCACAGCGATTGCGACGCTATCCAAATGGACGAAAAAATGCACGGCACAGAATGGTATCATTCCACTCACCTGCCTAACCTCAGCGCAAAAAATCTTGTGCAGATAGGCATAGGCGGAAACTGCTGCAAGTCATGGTCAAAATTCACCCGTGACAGCGGCTGTACTGCGATCTCAATGGAGGATATAGACAAGTATGGTATCGACAAGGTGGCAGAGCTTGCCCTCGATATCGCATGGAAGGGCTGTAAGGCAGTGTATGTGAGCCTTGATATAGACGTTCTGGAAGCTGCTTTCTGCCCGGGTACTGGCACACCTGATTTTGGTGGTATGCTCCCGAGAGAGCTTTTAAGGCTTCTCAAGCTCGTGACAGCTCCCGGTATCTGTGGAATGGACGTTGTGGAGGTATCTCCTCCGTTTGATGTGAGCGAGATAACTTCACTTGCGGCGTCAAGATGTATAATCAATGTGCTTTGCAATCTTGCGCTGAACAAGTCGCTATATAAACACTGATAATATTTGTATCTGAAAGAGGCAGCTTATGAATGATCGGCAGCTAAAGGAACTTATACTGGCGGCTAAGGGTAAGCTGCCTTTTGATATTTATTTTTACAACGCAATGATAGTTGACGTTTACAGAGAACGGATAATAGACAGCGGCTCGGTGGGGATAAAAAACGGCATTATCGCCGCAGTTTGCCCTGACTTTGAGCCTAGAGCAACAGAGTTTATTGATTGCAGAGAAATGTATCTTGCGCCTTCTTTTATCGACGCTCATATGCACATAGAGTCCTCAAAGCTCACGCCTTTTGCATACTGCGAGGGCGCAGTGCCACACGGAACGGGCTGTGTATTCTTTGACCCTATGCAGATGTCGAATACTCTTGATCTTAAGGGCATAAAAGCTATATGTGAAATGCTTGGGGAAATGCCCATAGAGAGCTTTTTGCAGCTTTCTTCGCAGTATCTTTCTACTCTGAAAACGCAAGACGATATCACCAATGTTATCAAAGAGTGCAGGGCGAAAACTGTGGGTGAGATAAGCGGTGCTGTGGTGGGGAATGAGGAGATAATAAAGCTTCTCGGTGCGGCAAAAATGGCAGGTGTAAAGGTGAACGGTCACTGTCCGTCAATGGGATTTCGTGACGTTCAGCAGGCGGCTTGCGCCGGGCTTTGTGACGACCATGAGTGCGAAAGCATAAGCGACCTTGAGCAGCGGCTAGCCTGCGGAATGGCGGTGTTGGTAAGAGAGGGAACTATAGAGCCGAACTGCCGAACTCTTTGCCAGGGGATAGTAAAAAATCATATCCCAACGGACGATATAATGTTCTGCACTGATGACAAGTCTGCGGAGGATATAAAGGAAAACGGCTGTATAGATAATGCTCTGCGCATTGCAGTGAAATGCGGTGTTTCCCCTGTGTCAGCAATAAAAATGGCAACTCTCAACGTCGCAAGGCACTATGGTGTTGACGATATCATAGGCTCGGTGGCTCCCTCAAAAAAGGCGAATTTTCTGCTTATGGATAGCCTTGAAAATATGACAGTGAAAAAGGTCTTTCACCAGGGCAGGCTTGTGGCTGAAAACGGCGAGTTTCTTTGCAGGCATGAGTTTGACATAACTTGCTATCCTGAGCTTAAAAACACTGTGATATTGCCCAGAGGGCTTGACAGCCATTCTTTTGAGATAAAAGCAGGCTTTGAGAGGGGCTATGTTACTGCAAATGCAATTGAAATGCCCGAGGGTGGCATAGTCACAAGGCTTGTAAAAGGCAGGCTTGAAGTCAGCAACGGCATTGTATGCGGTGATACAAAAGCCGATATTCTGCCCATATTCGTTGTGGAGCGTTTCGGCAGGAGCGGTGAGATAGGCAATGGCTTTATAAAAGGTCTTGGCATTAAAAGGGGAGCTGTTGCCGCAAGCTTTGCTCAGGAGAGCAATAATGTCGTTGTATCGGGCGTTGACCCTGCGGATATGCTTTGCGCTGTGAAAGCTGTTGAAGCGAATGGCGGCGGTGCGGCTATGGCTATTGACGGCAAGGTGGCAGGGCTTTACTCCCTTCCTGTGGCAGGCATACTAAGCGGTGAAAACATCATAGGCGAGATAAAGGCACAGAAAGCTTTCAGAGAAGCCCTTGCCCTCACAGGGGGAAACATACAGCGTATGACGGTGGTGCTTACAGTGTCGCTGTGTCAGACTATCCCAGAGGTGGGGATGACGGAAAAAGGGCTTTTTGACGTAACCCAGCAAAGATACATACCCACATTCACAGGCGGTGAAGAATTTGAAGAATAAGCCAGAAAATGTAATAATGACAGAGGGCGACCCTAAGAAAATAATATTCCGATTTGCACAGCCTCTTATATTTGCAAACCTTTTTCAGCAGCTTTACAACACCATGGATACCATAATAGTGGGCAAGATAAATGGTGACGAAGCTCTTGCGGCGGTGGGAGTTTCCTTTGCAGTGACAATGGTCATGATAGCCGTTGCAACTGGTACGGGCATAGGAACATCGGTGCTTATAGCGAAATACTGCGGTGCCGGGAACAAGTCAAAGGTCAAGACGGGCATTTCCACTGTGCTGATATTTTCACTTATGGTCGCAGCGTTGATAGCGGTTCTTGGGGTGGTGCTTAGTATGCCGCTTTTAAGACTTCTGAAAACGCCGCAGAATATCATAAATGACGCTGCAGACTATCTGCGGATATATTCCTTAGGTATGCCGTTTATGTTTCTTTACAATGTGCAAGCGTCGGTATTTAGTGCTCTTGGCAACTCAAAGACGCCTTTTCATCTGCTTGTGATGTCCTCTTTGCTGAACATAGGGCTTGACCTTTTGTTTGTAGGGGGATTTTCCATGGGCGTATCAGGTGCGGCATGGGCGACTTTCATTGCTCAGGGAGTATCGGCAGTGATATCGTTTCTGCTTCTTACTGACAAGGTATACATAAAAGACCATGAAAGAGCAGAGTTCAGCTTCTTTTCGGGGGCAGTGTTAAAAGAGATGTCGTCCTATGCGGCAGTATCGGTGATACAGCAGTCAGTGGTGTCGGTGGGAATGTTAATAGTGCAGTCTGCCGTCAATCCCTTTGGCTCGGACGTGCTTGCAGGGTACACGGCGGCTTCAAAGATAGACTCCTTTGCCATAATGCCGTTCATAGCTTGCGGAAATGCGGTATCCACCTACACGGCACAAAATCTTGGGGCAGGCAAAAAAGATCGTATCAGAGAGGGCTACAAGGCGAGCGTACTGTTATGCGCAGGCATAGCGGTGATAGAATTTGCAGTGATAATGCTTCTCAGACGGCGATTCTTGGGCTTTTTTATGGACTTGTCAAGCTCCTCAGCTTCCGCCATAGAAACAGGCATGGGCTACATGACAGACCTTGCGTTTTGTTATATAATAATGGGAATAAATTCAAGCTTCAACGGAATGTTAAGGGGGCTTGGGTGTTTGAAGCTGTTTTTATCCGGAAGCATAATAAATCTCACGTTCCGAATCATTTTTACCTACGCTCTAGTATCGGTCATAGGCGTATCGGCAGTATGGCTGTCGATGCCGGCAGGCTGGGTTCTGAGTTTTATTTACGGGAGAGTGGGGTATAGGATCATGTGCAAGAAGAAAGATAGTGCAGGGATAAGCGATATATGATAGGTAAAGCATTAGCTTCCGAGCAGTTGTCAGCGGCTGTTCGGAAGCTGTTTTTATTGTAAAACAAAAAACTTGCAAACCCTCGTAAATAAAGGATTTGCAAGCTTTCTAACTTGTGTTGTGACTATGAAATAGATGAATTGTTTAAGCGTTTGTGTTATAAATGAAAAAACATTTTTCTTAAAAGCAATGATAGAGAATGAAAGCGTCAAATTATTACCACATTGTTAACTGATCATCTATTAAAGATTTAACGTTTCTTTCAATTATTTTATCTTCAATTAATAATTCACTGCATAACAATGGTGAATTTGGATTGTATTTTGCATAATTATCATCAACTGTTTTTAAGCTATAATTGGCATAACAATACTTACACTTATGCATACAAGTATTATACAGACCAATGTCAATACTCTCTATACAACCACAAATATCACGCTGATTTTTATCTTTGTTTGCTGAAATCCTACAGCCGCAAAGTTGTTCTATCAATTTGTCATCAATACACTTACCGTGATTTATCCCATATGAAGAAAGATCAATGCTCTCTGCGCAAGTATTGATTTCAAAATCATATTTTTTTGATATTTCACTAAATGCTTTTGCAATAAGATTTATTTCTTCTTTTACAGGTTCATTTATCTTACTCTCATTTAAAGTACGAGCATTCTTTTTATAAAAATCTACAAAGCTTATAACGCATTTATTAAAACTTCCATTTAAAATTTGAGAAAGCTTCTCAAAATACTTAATATGGTATTGTACTGTATATTTTTCACTTAGAATAATCGGATCATATCTCCAAATCACTCTATCACGACCGATTAAATCAGACAATTGCTTGAAAGTATTAATTATTTCTTCACTTTTAGATGGAACATTCGGTTCAATATCATTAGAATAAGAATTCAAGGTAAACTGAAAATAATATCTATAATCTTTCAATTCGTCAAGTTTATCAAGCATAGGTTTAGGATTTTTTGTCCAAAACACAATACAATCCACAACGTCCGGGGAAAGTTTTATTTTACTAACCTGATGTATATTCATGGGGTTCCGAACAAGAACATATCCTTCTTTTATTCTATTGAAAAACCAATCAGAATAAAAAGCAGGAATATCTGTCCTGCGGCTTGCACTGATTATCATTTAATTATTCCACCTCAATTATTAATTGTGCACTGTTACACGTTTTCGCTACACAATATTTTTGTTGGAAGTCATAGTCTATAACATAAAAGTTTTCATTCGTATCATACTGTTCAGAGTCACTATAATAACTCGACGGTGAAAATCTTTTTTTACTATATGTAAAATTATACTCCAAATTATTTAATTTGTCAATGAGCATATCAACAGTATCTCTGCCGGTATAGCAACTATCAACGTCATTAATTATTATCAGCATTGGTGTGTCATATCTTTTATTCGAAACAATGCTCTCAATAATATCATCAAAAAATTGACTTATGCCCATTTCCCCAATTTCTTTATAGAAAAAAGATATGAGATATTCAATTATAATCACATTATAATTCATTATATTATTTGTTCGCAGATAAGACAAAACATCTACATTAGTTGAAAAATTCACCTTGTAGCCCGAAACACATTTTATTTGTTCATGGATAGTATCCCAGTATTCATTTATATCTATACCATAATATTTATTTATTTTTTCACTACACACTTCATCAAAAGCCATTAAATCAGCAGCACCACCGCATCCCAACGATAATATACTAAAATCCCTATATCTATCATGATCAATTTCTTGAAGAGCATACCTTATTTCTGAACAATATTTATATGAATATCTACATACATAATAATCTAATAGTTTTCTACAGCTATAATCTGATCGTAAATTATTACGATGATAATGTATATCATCAAGACATTCTTTACAATCATGCCCACATATTGTAGCATTGCTGCAATCATCACAATTACATTCTATTGAATCATAGTCAGCGTCGCAAAAATTAATAATTTCATCAATTAACATAATAAGTTCCTCCATCACTCAATCCCACTCAACTCCTGATAAAGCCTTTTAGCATAACTATCAGTCATGCCGCAGACGAAATCAGTTACCAGAAGCAGTCTGAGATACAGCTTTTCTTTATCGCTCTTACCCTCAGAATATATTGTGTAAATCTGACGATAGTTATCAGAAATCATATTCATTAGTCTATCCTTCATAGGTGAAAGCTTTGTTCCAGTATCAAAATTAACTGCCGCAGGAATGAAATTGTCGAGCAGAAAATTGATTATATTACCCGCAGAGATCTCCATTTTAAGTATCGGCTTAGAACGGAAAACATACTCGTATGCTATACCCCCTAAAGCCTTTGACATAGCATTTCCACGTGATACAGAAAGCACATCTTTAGTGAATGTGCCTTCCATTATACTTCTGTAATTTCTTGTGAAGCCATATGAAGCACAGTATAAAAGATTTCCCTGTATACTGATAACCCAATTCTGAACCGCATTAAGCTCGGGATTTGCTATTTTCTTAGCTTTAGCATTTTGATATTTTGTTTCCAACCAATCGATCATATTGGTATAATTTTTTCTCTCATCTTCATCGGCGCATTTACTTATGTATTTCTCACTTCTTAACTCTTCAAGAAGCTGGTCATAACTGAGAAACCCTTTCTTTACTGCGTCCTCTATGTCAGCTGTCAGATAAGCTATATCATCGGCGGCTTCAAGCAAATATGTAAGCGGATACCGGCAATCTGCTGCACCGGTCGAAGATGTAATATCTTCAAAAAGCTCTTTTTCTGCAAGGTAATATCCCATCTTCTTAGTCTTGATATTACCACTTTGCTTATCTATTTCACAAGATGAAATCGGATACTTTATCAGCGTATTGAGCAAAGCATAAGTAAGATGCATACCGTTTTCATCAACAAGATAGTGCAGCTTTGTCAGCAAGCGAAGAGCCTGGGCATTACCCTCAAAACGAAGCAGATCGCTTTTCATCTGCTCGTCTAAATACCGATCAAGCGTAGTTCCGTCAAATTCAATTTTCGTTAGATTTGCTTCAAACCAGTTTCTGATGGAATCTTCACCAAAATGTCCGAAAGGAGGATTGCCTATATCATGCAGCAGCCCTGCACATTCAAGTATACTGCATACCTTGTCCTTAGTTTCCGCTGTTATATCTTCATCAATATTATTGTCGATCAGATACTGAAAAGCGGTCTGCCCTAATGATTTGGCAAATGAGGAAACTTCAAGAGAATGGGTCAGCCTTGTACGCACAAAATCGCTTTTATCCAACGGAAATACCTGAGTTTTGTCCTGCAAACGTCTGAATGACGCACTGCATATTATTCTGTGATAATCTTTCTGAAATTCATTGCGTAAATCCTTATTATTAAATTTAGACTTGGATTTCCGTTTTTCGCATAAAAGCTTTTCCCAATTCATTACAAGCCCTCTCTTTGCTGTTAATTCAAATAAACGAAATACTGCGGTGCATTTTCAATTCATAAATCACAAAGATTTAGTAGCTTTTTCGACGTAATGCACTATAGCAGAATTATAATATTATTATAACTACGTAAATTTAATTTGTTAACGAATTTGGCATAAGGTGAAGATTTTAGACACAAAATGCACATTTTCTATGTGACAATCGGGTTGGAATCTATCTGATATATTTTGTTCTCACAATCAATAAAATCCTTCGCAAACTGTTCCGCCTCAGCCAAACTGTCCTCAAGTATCTCAAACCCCACAGCCGCAGAAAAGTTGTATATCTCGACCTGCTCGGTTTCGTCAGCGAAAACCTGTATCAAAAAGCCCTCACAGAGAATTTTATTGCCTTTCTTGTCAACCCTGGGGATATATTTGTCAGGCGTAATTCTCACATAAAAATCCTTGTATCTCATTTCACCACCTCCTTAAAGCTTCAATTGAAGATCATCATATTCGTCAAGCTCTTCATCTTGAATTTCATCAAAACATTGTTCGCAAACCGACTTTTCAAGTGCCGCTCTCAGATAGCTTGTATCCATACCGTTCGCCTCATAACCCTGCTTTATAACGTTGTAGTAATAGCTCATAGGCGGTGAAATGTGACCGCTGTTCATCAGATATGCCATACATTCTTTCTTTTCGCCATTAACATCTATCTCAAAAAGCTCCTTGCGGTAATAGTTCGGAAAGCCTTCATATTTGTCAAGACTGTGCTCATCTCGTCCGTCTATCTCCCATATGAGTACGGGAACTTCCGATTTATCATTCGGCACGATCGTCGCAACACCTCTGAATTCAAGCTCGTATCCTTTCAGCATCTCCTTGCTTACGATCTTTGAATTCGGGCAGCGGTTTGCCATTTGTTCAAGATTGATGTTGCTGCCATAAGCGATATATAATCTTCTGTATTCCATAAAAATCTCCTTTTCAAATTTACATACTCATTTCAAGTTCTTCAACACCGTCACATTCGCTTTCTGACGGCTCGTTGTTTTCTTCGGGTACATTTTCGGCTTGTGTGCTGTTGTCGCTTACAGGCTCGGCACGCCGCTCACGAGCCGCTTGTTTTTCGAGCTCTCGTTTTTCTTTTAGCTTTGCCCTTGCAGCAATCCCGTCCTCCGGATGTCGCCAGGCTATGTCACCCTCAAGATGTTTCAGCAGATGTGTCCTGCAATTTTTGAATTCATCACCGATAAGTCCTAATCCCAGCAGCCATACTCTAAAGCTGTACCGCATATTATCGCTTTGAGAAACGTGAGGAGAACAGTATTTCTTTGTCATAGCCGCATTGCTTATGGCTAATGCAAGCACAATCTGACTTCTTACCTCACCGGCATGAAGTGAACCATTATACGCCCTTATCTCATAATGCCCGTGCTGAAAAAAGCTGTGCAGATTGCAGATCACATATCGGCTGTTTGAATAATGCTGAAACTGCTCACTCATCCTTCCACGATACCAAAGCTTTTTTATCTCCTCCATATCTTTGGGTTTCTTGCGGTTTATGTTCTCTATGAACTGCTTGTCCATCTTGTGGCAGTAGGATTCACGGGCAGATGATACCTGCAAAGCGTCCCACAGAAAGTTCTCCTTGCTTGCGAAGATGTTTACAAGATTTCGTATCTGCTGCGGTGTATAATCTTCGGCTGAAATGTGTATATGAGTGCCTGCACAATATCTAGGACCTGTTACTCCGCCTGCACGGCGTAATGCTCTGACAACTTCCTGCAAAAGCGGAATATCCTCATATTCCAGCACAGGAGAATTCATTTCCACGCTGTAAGATTTAGACGCATGTTCACCATTGGCATTGTAACAGTTGATACTTCCGTCATAAACTATCGCCCACTTTCTGTTCTTTGAATCAGTTACAATGTATTTGTCATAGCTTCCACCCTCGTGTTCAACACGCCCGTCAAGGACATTTGCCATAGCCTTTGCCGCCTGACTTCGTGTAAGTCCAGTCATTTCGATCTCAATGCCGTATTTTCTCGTTTTTATGCCGTTAAAATTTGATGACAATGTTACACCTCCCAACAAAAACAGCCTGCGAATATATCGCAAGCCGTAAATTTTAATCGTTATTCAATCTCCGCTTTGACCTCGTATCCCCCTTTAAAAATAACCAGTATTTCGGTCTTGCTCAGTACTTTGACGCACTCAATCAGTTTTCGTATAAGCACATTATCAAAGGTTTCCAACTCAAAATTCTCATGCTCTATCATATCTATAATTTTATCAAGCTTGTCCTGAGTTTGTTGCGAAGTTTTATTCTGAGATTTAAGGGTTTCCAATCGTTCGCTAAGCTGCTGTTCTTCTTGGTATAACTTTGCAAATTCGCTGTCGAGCTTGTCCTCATCGCAGCCGCCGGAAGCTATCAATCCGACTAAATCGTTTCTCGCTTGGTCGATTTCTTTAAGTCTGTTTTCGATGGCTATGATCTCTTCCTGCCCCTGACACTCAAGAACCGAGCCGATATTCGTTTTAAGAATCCTTGCAATGTCATTACGGCATGAATAATAGTTGTTTATCGCATAGATTATAGCTTTGTGGAGCTGTTCTTCCTTTATCGTAGGCGAGTCGGGACAATACTTTTTTCCATGTTCAAGTCGGCTTATGCAACGCCAAACTATTTGCTTTTTGCCTCTTGCCGCCCAAGTGGTTCTGCGATAAGGTGTGCCGCAGTGTCCACAAATAAGCAATTCGGTAAGAGCATATTTGCTTGAATACTTCCCTTGTTCCGTAACTGTTTTATCTGAAACTTTTCGTTTACTGGAACGCCTTGCAAGCTCCTGCTGAACTCTATTGTATGTGTCACGGTCGATTATGGGTTCATGATGATCTGTCACAAGATACATCGGACGTTCGCCGTGATTTTTAACCACCTTGTGGGTTATGCAGTCGGAAGTGAACGTCTTTTGCAGGAGTGCGTCACCTACATATTTTTCATTTTTCAGAATGCTGCGGATAAGTGATTCGTTCCATACTTTCTTTCCCTGTGAAGTCAAAATACCTTTGTTCTCGAGGAGCTTTTTTATCCTGCTCATGCTGTATCCGTCGAGAAACAGCGTATATATCAGCCTTACTGTTTCAGCCTCTTCGGGTACTATCTCCGGTTTTCCGTCTGCTCCTTTTTTATACCCAAGCAGATATTTATACTGGAACTGCACCTTGCCCTCACGGTAGGCTTTTCCTTTGCCCCAGCTTACGTTTTTACTTATGGATTCTGATTCTGCCTGAGCAAAACTTCCATACAGAGCTATCATAAATTCCGATGTCATAGTTAAGGTGTTTATGTTCTCTTTTTCAAAAATAACTCCGATACCCAAGTCTTTAAGTTGTCTGACATATTCAAGACAATCCACGGTATTTCGTGCAAATCTTGATATTGATTTGGTGATCACAAGATCTATCTTTTTGTTCCTGCACATTCTTATCATGCGGTTAAACTCGGTTCTTTTCTTCGTCTGAGTTCCGCTTATACCCTCATCTGCAAATATCCCCGCAAGCGTCCATTCCTTTTTTCTGTTGATAAGATCGGTGTAATATGCGATCTGGACCTGATAGCTGTTCTGCTGTTCTTCCTGAGCCGTAGATACTCGGCAGTATGCGGCAACTCTTAACTGGTGGTATTTATCCCTGCTTTCCGCTGTTTGCACTTTCGCAGGAATTATCGTTACATTCGGCGCTGTGGACATTTTTCTCATTCCTTTCCGTAATATTCTTAATACGTATTCCGTTAATAAGCTCAACCTCTATGACACAAAAATGGCTTATCCAAATTCGTGAAACACACGCTTTAAATAAGCCAATATCGAGTGTATTTAATTGTTTGTGATTCTCAAGCAAAGCCTTGATTTCCTCTGTTTTCTGCGGGCTGTCATTGTAAGTGCAGCAATCATATTTCATCTCGGCAAGTTTGAAGATCTCTGCTTTTACTCTGTCAAAATCTGCTTGGGCAGAATCCGTCATATGGTTTATCTCATTTTGCTTACGGACTATATCCGCAGTAGGTGAATATGTGCTTATCTCGCCGCCCGATTCCAACAGACTTGGATTTGCTATTGCCGAATTAATAACATTAAGTACAGCACCTATGATCATTTGATCTGTAATCCGATATTCAAGCTTGTAACAATCGTGATTTTTGCAATCCCAATGCTCATACTTTGAATTGCCGCCTATCCTTGAAAGTTTGTGACCGCATTCGGAGCAGTATGTACGGTTCCTGATTTCTCGCAAATCAGCGGATATCAGATTAAGTGTAGTTGCTTTCCGTATCCGCTTTTTATTTGCAAGTCTAAAAGTATCATCATCAATTATCTGCGGATATTTGTCAGTACCGAGATACTTTTCATTCTCAATTATCCGCTTAACCATGTTCTTGTTCCACTTATCCGAATCAGCATTGTAGCGAATTTTCTCTGACTGCATAAGCTTTGCGATCTCAGACAAACTTCTGCCTTTCAGATACTCGTCAAATATTTTAACAACGGCGTAAACTTCTTTTGGCTCGGTTGTTATCTCACCGTTTTTCATACAGTATCCGAACGGTATCGTTCTGTTTTTAGCCATGATCTCGCCTCCTTTCGACCTACAACAATACCACATTTTCTTCTCAAAAGCTATTACCAACAGCAACAAAAAACTGCCTTGCGATTTGACTTGCAAGGCAGTTTGGCTATATTTTTTCTTCAAACTTTAATCCGCCTATCAAATGAAATTCCAGCTCATGTTGACTTTTAACAACTATCTTATCAACAATGCTTTCAAATGCCGTTTCTTCAAACTCTGTCATAGGACTATCTCTTTTTTCAAAGAAGTCGATAAGTATTTCGATCTTATCAAGTGTTTCGTCCTCATCGTCTGAGCGTGTAAGCTTTTTCAGCTCTGCTTGCAGCTTATTGATCTTTGCCGTAAACTCAGTAGTCTGCTCAATGTATTTAGCCTCGTCAAGAAATCCCTTTGTTTTCAATCTTGCAAGTACATGAGTCTGTTCACGAAGCTTAGCGATTTCTTTGCTAATGTCCATTACTTGAGTTTTACCGCTGAATTTTCTGAATTTTAAGTCCTGCAATGCTGTTTGAAGAGGTACAAGTATTTGCTTATAATCATGCCATAATTTATTGTGAAGTCTTATAAAACTTTGCTTGATAAACTTTTCCTCAACTCGTTTATTCATGCACAATTCTGCTAAATTATCGTGTTTGCGACAAACCCAGTATATTTTATTTCTACTATCTTTGCGTTTGTATTTTGTTCCACAGTTGGCACATATCAATTTTCCTCTGAACGGTGATTCAGACACTATATTTTTATGTTTTCTGCTTTCAATCAATTTTTGAGCTTTTTCAAATATTTCTATCGAAATTATTGCTTCATGAGTATTCTGAATATAATATTTGTTTAATTGTCCATTGTTTTGAATCTTTCTATATGGAAGATTATTTGTCGTAAATGTTTTTTGATAAACTGAATCGCCAATATATTTTTCGTTGGAAAGAATATATCGAATGCCATAATAACTGAATTTATCTTTATACGCTTTGTACTTGCTCTGACAGATTTCTGAAATTCGCTGATAACCAATACCATTCAAAAACATATCAAAAATTTCTTCCACAATCTGAGCTTGAATTTTGTCAATAATCAATGCGCCATTATTTAACTTAAAACCAAATGGTGCAGAAAAAACATTTACAATTCCTTTTTCAAATCTTTTTTGATAACTCCATTTCAAGTTTTTTGAAATGGATACCGATTCTTCCTGAGCCAGACCGCCCATAATGGTTATCATCATCTCGTCAGTCATATCGGCAGTATCGATATTCTCTTTTTCAAACAGCACAGTTATGCCTAAGCTTTTCAGCTCTCTGATATTTTTCAGGCAGTCTTTGGTGTTTCGGGCAAATCGGCTGATAGACTTTGTATATATCCTGTCTATCTTGCCTTTCCGGCAGTCGCTTATCATTCGCTGAAACTCGTCACGCTTGTCCTCACGAGTACCTGTTATTCCCTCATCTATCTAAAAGCCGTCTCTGATACAATTTTATTTTTACAGAAAAACGGGTTCAAATTTCTCGGACGGGTTCAAATTTTGTAACCTTTCCGTAGATAAGGCTCGGAATTTTCAATTTTATCATATTGCTATCAGAAACTGGCGTTATAATGGTTTCTGATATTTTTTCTTTTTTATCCGACACTTTGGCGTTCTCAATTGTATTAGTAGTGAAAGGAGGGCAAGGCAAGATGTCAAAATCTTTGTTGCGTACGGACAAAGAGATTGCGGAGATCTACAAACGCCACAGTAAAACTGTTTATCGCGTCTGCTTTGCTTACATGAAAAATCCTGCTGATACCGAGGATGCAGTTCAGGATACATTCTTCCAGCTAATCAAGAGCGGTCCCGCTTTTGAAAGCGAAGAACACGAAAAGGCATGGCTTATCAGAACTGCCACGAACATTTGCAAAAATGTCCTGCGGCATTGGTGGCGCAGACACGAGAACATCGAGGATTTCTACAATCTCCCCAGCTCAGAAAATATCGAAACAGATGATATTTTCCAAGTGGTTATGGAACTCCCCGAAAAGTATAAGACCGTGGTCTATCTGTATTATTATGAAGGATATACCAGCGTGGAAATCGCAGGCATCCTGAAAAAGCCGCAATCGACAATCCGTAATTATTTGCACGAGGCTCGTGCCATCCTCAAAGAAAGGTTAGGTGATGATTTCGATGAAGAACAATAAAATCATTACTTCTTGGGACAAAATCGAACCGAGCGATTCTGCAAATGATCGTATGCTTTCTGCGATTTTAGAGAAGAACCGTTCTGTTCATGACAGAAAGGATAAGGTGAACTATATGTCACAGAGAAAGAATTTCAAAAAGTTCCTGATTCCAGTTGCCGCTTGCCTGGTAGCCATAGTCGCAGTAACAGGAATTGTTGGCAGCAATATGGGATGGTTTGGTTCTAAAGGTTATACTGTTAATCTTGCAAACGGTGACTCCATTGTCTATCACATCGGAAGTACCAACGTGGCAAGTATTCATGTCGGCTATCCCGTTTCATCGCGTAAACTGACAGATGCAGAATTGGACGCCATACTTCCTGAAACCACTGAACGAAGATCAGCCATCGGAACTTTCCGAGAGGAAAACGGGGAGCTGCTCCGAGTCGAAGGAAAACTCGGTGATGCGACAATCATATTTGCCCAGGATAATTTTCCAATAAGCGATGTGGTTCTGGAAGGAAACGAAAGCAGCTCATCGGTAAACGGAATTCCTGTCACTACGGGATACTTTGTTACCAGTCCCAACAGCAGAGGTGAGCAATCCGCAATATTCTTCGCTTCGTTCTCTATTGGAAATACGAATGTCTATGTGGAGTGTTATGGAGACAAAAGCGATGCAGATGCGGTAAGTCAAGAAACGGCAGATTTGATTTTCAGCATCATAACAAAAGGTGAGCCCGATTTTTCGGCTATTACAAAGTAAGACAGAAAAGCTCCCCACATCGGTTCAAAGTGAGCCGTTGTGGGGAGTAATCTTTATACTCGGATTTCCAATCCGTTATGGAAGGTAACCCGGATGTCATCTTTGCCGTAGACCGTGATGAAGTCGCACATTGCGTACCAGGTGCCTTCCTCAAAGTAATCGACCTGCTCCGGCAGCGACCGCAGCACCTTCATGAAGTTCTCCATCATCTGTCTCTGAGCCTGCCGCTTGGTTATCGCCGACTGCGTTTCATCCAGTTTTGCCTTTGCTGCATCGAATTTTGAAACGTCATATTTATCGCTCATCCTTTCGGAGTCTTGGCGTATGGTTTCTTTGGCTGCCGAGATTTCATACCGGCCGTGTGATTAACATACTTACAGAGTTGATATTCTATTGTCAAGTTACTTGGAGCTTTTATTCTCCTTACACTTGTATAGGGGTAGAAGTCGGATATTTAACAACCGTTTTTTATTGCAATTTTAAAAGTTTGTTAAGTTTGCATAAAATCCTACGTTTCTTTTTGTTAATGTTTTGCTGAGTGTTATGTAGAAAACAAGCCACCTCGTTTTCCGTTTTATTTTCAAAATATATTGCAAAGATCAACCTACGTTCATCCTCAGAAAGTTCATTCAGACAGCTATACAGCTTTTCAAATTTAATATTCTGTATCACTCTTCTTTCGACATCGTCATTTTCTGTTCGGAACTCCTGAAAGTTTTCAAGTTCTCCGTTAATGTTTCCTTTTAACGCAGAGAACTGGATCTCGTGCTTATAGAACGATTTATTGTTGTCATCAATATTCCATTGGGTTCTATTGTAATATGTGCGGATCTTTTCGCTTACTTCAATTTCAACGTATCTTTTGGTTATAGTGTCATAAACACTTACTATGTTTTTGCTCATTTTTTATTCCTCCGTTTTGATTTTCTTGTTCTGAATCAAAACGAAGGCTTATGGATATTTGGCTATGTATTGCTGCCAGTATTTAAAAATGGGCATAAAAAAACTCCATTTCTGCTCTTAAAGCAAAAATGGAGTTAACAAAAATAAAAAAATAGAAACCGACACTAGCTTTAAAAGCTACTTGTCAGGCTTCTACTCCGATTTTAAACAAACGTGTGATGCTTGTACTAAGTAATTAATATTATTTAATGGTTTTAACGTTATTGTTTCTCGGCATTTCCAACACTTGATCATAACTGCAAAGTTTGTACCGAAATAACTATTCTCGCCTTTTCCTGTTATTACATCAAAAAGTCTGCCACCACATATTGGGCAGCGTATATGATGTATATTATCTATTGTCAATCTATCAATCCTCCGACGTTTAGCTGGTAAGCTAAACTGATGCTAAATAAATTTGCGGCATAAACCGCAAAATTATTTGTTCATTTTTGAAGTTGGTCTATGAAATCAAGCCAATCTTTTTCTGTTGCACTATTTTCCTGTGCTTTACGAATCGCTTTTGTTACAATATTATTGCTCTTTAGATATGTAATAATGTCCGGACTAATTGTATCATTTGATGCTGCATAGAGATCATATATTTTATGTGTTTCCGCTTCGTCCAAGTGCAATTTATTAATCATTCGGTCAAGCACTTCAATAGTTGGATTGCTTCTTGCTCCGCTTTCAAGTTGACTGAGATATGCTGTAGATATCCCAATCTGTCTTGCGAGTTCTTGCTTGGTCATAGAGTGTTGTATTCGTTTCTCGGATATGAACTGACCGAATCTGAGTTTGTCAGTCATGTTTTGTGTTCTTTACTGAACTACGATTTTAAAAACAGAAACACCTGCAAAATCGTACAATTCAGTATATTGATCAAAATTTTTTACATTTGAAGCTCTCCAAGCATTTATAGTCATAAAAATTCTCCTTATTAAATTTCATATGATGCATGAGTCTTATTTAATTATACGTTTTACATTATCGATGTCAACAAAATTGGCATAAGGTGAAGATGTTTAGCACGAAATGCAAAGATCAGAAAACTAACATAATATGCTTGACCTTGCTGTTTTATTATGGTAAAATAAAAAAGAACCCTGATACAAATTCAGAGTTCTAAATTGAATTATTTTTTTGACTTTCCTATAACCTCAATGAAATACGCTAAATGCTCACGTTCTGCGTTGTCCATCTTTGCCATTATTTCTACAGCGTCGCCTATAGTCATTTTATTTGTTAGCTTTATTGCATAAGTGTCATTAAGATTTGTCCTGCTTGCACTTTTGCCGAGAATATAATCTGTAGTAACGTTATAAAAGTCGGCAAGTCGATACACAACTTCTGTAGGTGGGACAGTTAATCCTTTTTCATAGTGAGAAATCGTGCTAGGAGAAAGATGAAGATGTTTTGCTATATCTGTTTGTGTTAGAAAGTTTAGCTCTCGCAGATTGATCAATGTTTTAGCTATAATGCGTTTTTGCTTTTCGCCAAAAACATTTGAACTTTTTACTTGCTTTTTCATAATATATGCTCCGCCTCTCTTTCCGGTTCCAACACTTTTATTATAGTATAAATATAGTCCAAAGTCATAAATCTGTATTATTTATAAAAATCAGCGAATTTTGTCGTAAAATTATATCACAAATACAATTGTTGTGATTTATACTACATTTTAAGGAGGAAATACATATGCTCAGAGTGGCAATATGTGATGATAATAACGTATTTGTTAATAAAATGTCACAAGCTGTAAAATCTGAATTTACAAGGCAGAATAATGAAGATATTGAGTTAGAGACCTATGTTTCAAGCGAATTAATGTTCCAGCACCACTTAATAAAGCCATTTGATGTGATTTTTCTCGATATTGATATGCCGGAGCTCGACGGATTTCAATTAGCGGCTAAGATTTCAAGTTCAAACGACTGTTACATAATTTTTGTTACCAATCATCCTGAACTGGTTTATGATAGTCTTTATTTCCGACCACTGAATTTTATAACCAAAAGCAATGATTCTTTTTTCACAGAAAAACTACATAGTGTGGTTAATCAGCTCTTCAATGAAATGAAGCAAAACACAATTATTATTTTGGAAAATAAAGAAGTCGGAAGAGTTCCGCTGCAAATAAAGAGCATTTATTATATTGAGAGCAGTAAACATTATGTTATCTATCATTCAGAACATAACGAACCGATAAAGATCAGAGGTAATATTGGTGAATTGGAGATTCATTTTTCTCAATATGATTTTGCTCGGATACACAAGAGTTTTCTAGTTAATCTTCGTCACATTTTTAATATAGATAGAAATAAAGACGAGATAATTTTTAAGCAAGGCTTTAGATTAAATATGAGTAAAAACTACAAACAAACTGTTGATGAGAAATTAACACAGTATTTGAGGAAGACAAAATGAAGAACTTGCTATGGAAATGCTTTGAGCTTGTGATTAATTATTATCAGGGCTTTATTATGACATGGTTTGTGTATAGATTTCTAAATCCTAAATCTCTCAAACAGGCAAAAACATTTCTTTCGATTTTTAGTATCATATTTGGAACAACCATAACCCTGTTAAATCACATCACTTTATATGAGGGATTTACAAGTACTTTATATTTAGTTATATTGTTGGTATATGCCATTATTGCCTTTAACGACAGTATTATTAAAAAACTACTATCAACGATCATTCCCAATATTATTCTGCTGCTTATCACTTCTGTTGAACTTAATTTATTATCATCTCTAAATAGAATAAGCGTCAAGGACTTGATTACAAATGATAATAGCGTAAGATTCATGACTTTGATTGTAATCCAGATTTCTCTTTGGATCTCCTTGAAAATTATAATCAAGCTGTTCAAATTCTCTGACAGTTATACAATATCAGATTGGTCTCCGATTATCACAGTATTAATATCTTCCTTTATTCTAGTATCACTTCTCCATGTACTTTCACTCAATGCGGATGATACGCAAAGAATATACATCAATTTATCATACCTGGTTATCATTATACTGAATTTCCTAATGTTTTACGTTATTTATTCACTCTTCTTCAAGAATGCTCAGATAAAGAATATGAAGGTACTATCCGTAAAAGAACAGTATATGGAACAGTATGTTAATAATGCGGAGACTCAATACGAGCTGATCAGAAAAATAAGGCACGATATAAAGGATCAACTTACCACCGTTTATGAATTGCTCACAAGTGGCAAAACCGAAGATGCTTTGGAATTTATTGAACAATCCAACGGCATTGTTAAAGCTACAATGACATTTGTTCAAACCAATAATCCAGTTGCAAATGCAATAATCAACTCTAAATTGTCTACTGCATCAACTTTAGGAATAAAGGTGTCATGTATTACGGTAAATGACTTTGTAGGTATCAATGAGCTTGATCTATGTGACTTATTGAGCAATACTTTGGAAAATGCGATCACAGCCTGTGAAGCTATGCCGCCAGATTTAAACAAGTTTATCTATTTGGAAATCAGTAAAGAAAACAACATTTATACATTTATAGTGAAAAATTCTCTAGATAAGTCTGTTATTAGCGAAAATCCAAAATTAAAAACCACAAAGAAAGATATCATAAACCATGGACTTGGCACTTCTATTATTAGGGACATAGTAAATAAATACAGTGGAAGATATGATTACTATGAAATTGACAATGCTTTCTGCTGCTCTATAATCTTAGAAACTTAACTCATATGATAGCTCGGCTTATGCCGAGTTATTTTTTTGTGCCTGAAAACTGCACAATATGCCAAAACGCTTGACGAAAGATATTTTATATTGTAAAATTCAAAAAAAGCAAGGTGAAAATTATGAATTACTTGGTATCTCAGATTGTTAATTTTATTACGGAACAAGATGTAATCAGTGATGAATCAGATGTACAAGACTTTTATAGATATGGAATAGAAATAAGTATTTCATCGTTACTTAACATAGTTCTTGTTGTAATAGCAGGTATCCTTATTCATCATATAATCGAAAGTATTGTTTTTCTTTCACTATTTATACTTATCAGATCATTCACCGGAGGCTATCATGCCGACACATACTTTAGGTGCAATCTATTGATGTGTACTACATTCATATTAACCGCTTTAGCCAATAGTATATTTTCTAATAAATTCTCCCTATTGATTATTATTGTTTTAATCTGTGTTACTGAACTGATAGTTTCTATCTTGGGTCCTATAGAGAATAAGAATAAACCAATTGATGATTCGAAAAGAATAAAGCTTAAAATAATAGGGATAGTTATAACTTTAATAATTAATTGTACCGGATTGTTTCTTTCGAGAAGTTATCTAGGTACAATGATTATATTAACAACTTTTTTAATTGCCTTGCTCATGATTGCAGCAAAGATTAAAGAGAGAGGAAGTGATTAATGTGAAAAGTTTAAAAAAACTACTAGCTGAAATGATTCAGAAGATTGCAAAACATACAGCAATTTTGGCTTGTGGAGCAGCTTCGGCATACGGCGGATATCAGACTAGAGAACCTAAGAACATTTACAAGAGATAAGCATCAAAAACACAATTCAAAAGATTGGCATATTCGACTATTACGATCTACACTAGTATAGTTTTGAGCTGAATTAATCATTTTGTGCAGGAAGAAGATTGATTCAAAGGTTTTCAATATGAAACTTAAGAAGAAAATTGCGGCTATGGGTGCTGCTGTTATGATAATGGCTTCTATGAGTGCTATAGGTGCTAGTGCGTATCAAGCATCATATGAGGATAGTTATCGAATTATACTTGCATATACGTCTTATACTCCAAGCGAGACAGATTCAGTGGGAACGGTAACGAATCTTTCAACTACAAAAACAAATTACTCTGTACAGTCACCCCTTTATTACAAGACTTCTGCAGCAAAAATCGGTTCTTATACTCCTTCTGGATGGAAAAATGGTACGCTGTCCAAAGGTCAGCTTTTGAAAGCAACAACAACCCATAACCGTAATACTAGTTATAAGTATTCTGCCAGAACTCTAGTCATGAAAGATAATAGAGTTTTTAAGGATATTCAGTCTGATTACTAATATATAACCCTGAGGAGCTAAAGCTCCTGCGGCAAGCTTGCTTCGTCGCAGCCGATGAAAAGCTACGCTTACATCGGGCTTTGCTCCGAATTAAATATGCATTAAAGAAATTTTAATAAAAATCAATTGAACATTTTACAAAGGCAATGCATTATCTGAATAACATCAGATAATGCATTGCCTTAATGGGTTTGAAGGAGGAAAGAATGTACACGCTGAAAAATCTTAGAAATATGATGAAAAATCATACCGGTATGCTGGTTCTACTTGTGATTTCTATGTTTGTTTCATTCGGGGTTTTGTTTTTCGGTGTTGGATTGTACTATCAGTACAGCAAAAATATTGAGGACGGCGAAATTGACAGCTATGCTGTCGGTTTTTCCATAAATGACATTATTACAAAAAAAAATTTTTGTGAGTTTGTGAAGAATATGCCGAATAAGCTTATGGGTGATGTTTCATATATTACCTGTTTTTCGTCCACGCAGGTAAGCGGAATTGATGAGGAAATACCTGTCGCATTCTATCTTCAGTATTCTGAAGGAAAATTTGAATATTCCGATAACGTATTTCAGCCAATGATTGATGACCTTGTAATTAAGGACGGCAGTTTTTTCACGCAGGAGCAATATTCAAACGGAGAAAAAAAGGCTGTTGTAATGGGCAGCGGAAATGTAAATCAGCCGACTTCAGCACCCGAATATACAAATTCGGTTACAGCATTCGGTCAGAGCTATGATGTTATCGGCACAATAAACCCTGCTAACAGCAGCTATTTTTTTTACAGTATCTATGTTCCGTTCAGCTCAGTCCCCGACGATACAATTATGAACGACGGGGTTTATCTTGCACTCAACAATAAAATCACTAAATCTGAATATGATGATTTTACCGCATATATCAGCGAATTTTTCAAAGATAAAATCACTCTTTATGAACCGGCATTCGACTTGGCATCAAACACTTCCTACTACATAACAGTTGTACTGATTTCGGTAATCATTGCCATTCTTTCGGCATTGAACATTTCCATTCTGTATAATTACATCATTATCAGCAGAACAAGACAACTGACCATTATGCGTATCTGCGGAGGGTTAACCTCAAATCTGAGCATATCAACCGCAAATGAGATTATTCTTATTATGCTTCCTGTAAGCATTATTTCAGCTTTGTGCTATGATAAATTTATTCTTACTGTACTTTCAGCTAAATTTCCGCTTATGAAAGCTGCATATAATCCATATGTTTACGCAGAAATAATTTTGATTTACTCTGCAATATCGTATCTTCTTAATCTGTTTTTGCTTCATCATAATCTCGGCAAAAAAATTAAGGAGGGATTGAAATGAGAATTAAGTTATACGGCAGGGTTATCGGTATATTCCTGAAAAAGCACTCGTTTATCAATGTTTTAATAAGCCTCCAGCTGATTGCTGTTTTTGTTATCGGAATAATTATGACATCGATAATAGACGAAAAGGCTTCCTCATATGAGGCTGTCAAACCGCTGCTTAATGGCGAGGGATTGTATTGTGGTGGATATTTTTTGAAAGATAATGAAAATGGCGGACTTTTGGAAAACACAGATGAAATCAAAACTCAGCTGAAAGATGTTGATTTTATCTCGTCTGTAAACTTTGCGTCCCTGCAAACAGGCGTTGATACACAAACTAACGAGGTTAAGACCGCATATGCACTTGTATATGATGATTATTCTGCAAATCTTTTTCGCCCGACAATAGAAAAAGGTTCGTGGATAACTGATTCCAAGCAATCCGATGATATACCGCAGGCTGTAATTACCCGAAATTATCAAGGCTATAATGTTAATGATATTGCTGAATTTGAAACTGAAAATGGAACGTTGAAGGTCAGAATAATCGGTGTAATTGGTGATAATGAAAAATACCTTGGAGCAAACTCGGAATATGAATCAAATGAACCATCCTATCAGTTAATGCTTTCTACACATTTCAACTGTCTGAATGACCAGCTTAAAAACAAAGGCTTTACAAACGAGGAGATTGCTTTGAAACTCGAATCTCTTGGGTATTCAGCGGACAGCATTGTATATAATGAACCTGTATTGTTTTTTACAGATAAGGAGTGGAATAAAACCGATTTGGATTCAGTAATGTCAGACTCCCTTTTTATAAAGTACAACCGGAATATTTCCGATGATGAAAAGCTTTACAACAGAAAATATATCAACGAGAATCTTTCTGTATTATCATTTGCGATACAGTTTTCTCAGTTGAACAACAACAGTCAGACCATTGTTTATAGAGAGTTGTACACATTGATGCCAATAATGTGTGCAATATACCTGCTTGTACTGATTGCGTCAGTGAGCGTTAATGCGATTAACTGCAAAAATAATATAAGAAACGAAGCCATACTGTATTTGGGTGGTGCAAAAAGAAAACAGTTGCTTACAATCAATGTAATTTACAATGGGCTGATTTGCATTGTGTCTTTGATAATTTCAATAGCAGGATTGTTGATTTTCTACAAGGCAGGATTGTTCAGCAAAACAGTAATTACATTGGGCTGGAAACCGATCACCATTTGCCTGATTGTGTGTGCTGTATATATCTTGGTATCCTGTATCATTTCCTGCATTATCCTCACACCAAAGGCTTTGAAAAAAGCAATAATATTATCGGAGGAATAGTAATGGTAAAACTTAATAACATAGTAAAAATATATAATTCAAAGAAAGCCAACGAATTCAAGGCTCTCCACGGTGTTTCGGCAGAAATTCGGGACGGTGAGCTTATTGCGATTATCGGAAAATCGGGTGCAGGAAAATCAACGCTTCTGCATATTTTAGCCTGCATTGACAACTATCAGGAGGGCGAATACTACATTGATGATGTGCTTGTGAAAGACCTTTCCGAAAGTCAGTATGCAAAAATCAGAAACGAGAAAATCGGGATGGTTATGCAGGATTTTGCACTGGTTGAGGATTTCACGGCACTGGAAAACGTGATGATACCGCTGAATTTTTCCAAAAAGAAAGTCAGTGACAAGAAAGAAAAAGCCCTTGCGGCACTGAAATCGGTAGGCATTGAGGAGCTTGCCAAAAAGCTATGCAGCAAACTTTCGGGTGGACAGAAGCAGCGTGTGGCAATTGCCAGAGCGATAGTCAATGAACCGTCAATGATTTTGGCGGACGAACCGACGGGAGCGCTGGACACAAAGACTTCCGCTGAGATTATGGAGCTTTTCAAGTCCCTGAACAAACAGGGCAGGACGGTTGTTATAGTTACCCACGACCCGAAGATTGCGGAGCAATGCGGCAGGGTTATTGAGATTAGTGACGGGAATATTGTTACAGCAAAATAAATTGTGGAGTGAAAACAATGAAAATTACCGATTATGTAGATCTGTTCTATCCGTCGGCGGAGGCTGAGGAGTATGCAAAAAAGCGGCAGAAAAAATATGAAAATTATCCGCAGGATTTTATGGTCAATCTTGAAACGGATAACATAGCAAAACTTATTGCACCTATGAATTTTGCTGTCGCAACATCTAAAATGAAAGAGTTTACAGATGACATTGAAACCCTTGATTACAGGCTGGATTGTCTTGAGGACTTTATGAATGTCCCCGAACTTAACGGCAGATTTCGACAGCTGATAAATGAACTCGCAGGAAACAGAATTGACTTTTCAGATGTTGATTGTGTCAACTCGTTTATGCAGATTAAGACCCATATGGACAGCCTTGAAGAATTTCTCGGCTGCATTGAAAACATCAACAGGTTCTTTGCAAAGTATAATCACGCAATTAAGTCGGTAGCGGTAAAAAGGCTTGCACAGTTTTTTGAAAAACTGCCAAAAAGCGAGAACATTTTCGAAATAGCATACAGCATTTCACAGCTGAAAGATACCTTTTCAAAAACCATACGGAGCGTAAAAATCGGTGTTAATTTTGATTCGGCTATGAATCCCGACAGTGCAGGACTGCTTGAAATCGGATATGACAAAATTTATCCCAAGGGAAATATTCTTGAAAAGCTTGTGTTCAAAAGTTTTGCAGGCAGAGAGCAGTTTATTGGCGAGGAGCATTTCAACTCGGCAACAAGGCACACTCCTATTGATATAGACACTGCCCTTTTCCGTGAACTGAGCAAATACACAAAGGAGTTCGCCCTGCGGATTGCCGCAGCACTTAAAAGCTATCGTTCCTCGGTTTTTTCAGACCTTTCGGAGCTGGAATCACAGCTTGACTTCTATGGCGGAGCGGCACAGTTTATATCAAGTGTTAGGGCAAGGGGAATGAAAATGTGCCGACCGAAATTTCTCCCCTCTGAGAAGCGTGTTACAAGGCTGAAAAACGTCTTTGACCTCAACTTCTACAGGCAGCTTGTTACGCAAAATCCGCAGGAAATTCTGACCGAAAAAATTGTTGCAAACGATATTGATATGTCAGATTACGCACGGTTTTATATGGTGACGGGAGCAAACAACGGCGGAAAAACCACTTTCGCAAGAGCGGTGGGAGTATGTCATTTAATGGCACAAATGGGATTGTACGTTCCTGCGGAAAGTGCAGAGATTTCCCCTGCCGATTACATATTCACCCATTTTCCAAAGGAAGAAGCTGTCGGAATAAATTCAAGCCGATTTACCACGGAAATCAAGGAGCTGAAAAAAATCTGCGAATATATGACCGACAGAAGTCTTGTTATTCTCAACGAATCCATTCAGTCAACCACGCCAGTTGAGTGCTTAAACATTGCAAAAATTCATCTTGAAATTATAGCGGCAGTGGGGGTAAGGGGATTTTATGTCACTCATCTAACAGAACTTTACAATGAAATTCAGCGGATAAACAACGAAAACTATCCCACAAAGGTGGGAAGTCTGGTATCCTGCACAGACAGTGAGGGCAAGCGTATGTACAAGATGAAAGCCGCAAAGCCGCCTATTGAAAGTCTTGCATACACGGTTTACGAAAAATTCGGAGCAAAGCTTGAAGACGTACTTGCAAAGTCGGGTGATAAGAATGGACAAGCGTGAAAACCTTTTGCAGTTTCTTGATTACGGTGGAAACGAGCTGTTTTCAAGCCTTATGGAAAGTGACAGCGACAGACCGCAGGCGTTGGACAGAATGTGCATTTTGCTTCGCAAGGCTGTGATTTTCGGGAAACTGAAAGGCAGAGCTGCGGCATACCAATATATGATTTCAAAGGCAAACCAAATGGGATTTATAAAGTCAAAAAAAATACATGCCTACAGGCTGACAGCTGCCGAACGGGAGCGGATTACAGAAAAAGTCTGCAAGTCAACAGGTGCGAAATATTTTTTCAAAAAGTATGGAAAGAACGTGATAATTTATTCTGCACTGCTTGGGGCGGCTGTGATTTTGGTTGTGCTGATATATAATTATATGCACTCGGAAAAATATCTGAAAAGAATGTACCAGGCGGCTGAGGAAACTGTAATTATAGAGTCGGCATACAAAACCGATTACGGCATAAAGCTTACCATACACAACAATTCACTTGCGGACTATTACATCTGCGATTTGCCGACCTTGAAATATACTGACGAATATGATGACCGGGCAATCGGAACATATTATCATTGTAAAAATGCAAAACTTTAAGATTGTGTTATATACAAGTTTGACAAAAAATGACCTGATTCTAAATTCTGTATAGCTGCGGAATGGCATATCAAAATTAAAGAGCAAATCTATTTGATGAGATCGTCGAAACCACCGTCGGTCTTATCTGCATATTTTCATAAAAGTATTCTGTGCAAGATACAGCATTTTGAACAGTCTCTCATCGGTTGGAAATAACGACTTTGTTTTGGTGACCTTTCGCAGCTTACTGTTAATTCCCTCAATCGCATTGGTAGTGTAAGTCAGCTTTCTCAGTTCCTGCAGAAACTTGAAGTAAGTGCTTAGATTCGCCCGATTTTCATACCATGACTTTGAAATCTTTGGATACTTCTTGTCCCATATTGATGCAAATTCGTCAATGGCATCATGCGCAGAAGGCACATCAACAGCGGGATAAACACATTTTAAATCAGCCATAAGTTCTTTCTGACACGCTCAGACCTAAATATTGCGGATATGCTCTTCAATGTCAGCAGTTGACACACCTTTTGCGTAACATTGAGATGATTTTATTCTCCATGTCCGAAGAAATTTTGGGCTGATTTTTCCAAATAAGCTGCAGCTCTGGACCTGCGAAAAAATCTCTGTAAATTCAACAACAGTGATAAAAAACGATATTGTGGAGCGGCTTGAAAAACAGCCGCTCATTTTTTTACAGTATACAATAAATACCGTAATTTGTCAAGGTTCTTCAACAGTCAGTCTGCTGGAATGGAGCGTAGCGGAATGGAAGCAGACTGACTGTGCCGGCTCAGCTTAGCCTGTCGAGATACATGATCTCCAGCTCGCCAAGAACTATGCCCCAGTTTCTCAGCGGTATAGTCCATTTTTTCGCTATTTCATGCGTTGCAAGATACAGTACCTTCAGGAGCGCCGTATCGCTCGGAAATACGCTTCTCTGCTTGTTCAGACGACGATAGCCGCTGTTAAGGCTTTCGATCGCAATGGTGGTGTAAATGACCTTTCTCACATCAGCGGAAAACTTGAAGATCGGTGAGATCACATCCCAGTTTTTGTACCAGCTCTTCATGGCGTTTGGATAATCTTTCTCCCACTTCTCCGTCACACGCTCAAGCTGTTCAAGCGCAGCGTCCTCAGACGGTGCGTGATAAATGGTTTTCAAATCGTTGGAAAATTCTTTCTTGTTTTTTGCACCAACATATTTCAGCGTGTTTCTTACTTGATGAACGATACAACGCTGTAATTCTGTCTGTGGAAATGCCGTATTTACGGCTTCTTTCATACCCGAAAGACCATCGGCACATATCACGAGGACATCCTTTACGCCGCGATTTTTCAGCTCATTCAGGACTCCAAGCCAATATTTTGCACTTTCGTTTTCTCCGATATGTATGGATAAAACTTCCTTGTGACCTGTCAAACTTACTGCAAGGATTACATATGCTGCAAGTTTTTTTATCTGTCCGTTTTCTCGTACAGAAAAATGTACAGCATCAATAAATACAATGAGATAAACCTCGCCCAGAGGACGTTTCTGCCAGTCCTCTATCTGCGGAAGAAGGCGGTCTGTGATATCGGATATCATACTCCTCGAGCAGCATTCCGATGATGTTCTTTTTTCCTTCGCTCATTGGTTCTCTTTTTCTTCTTCCCATAAAAAATCAGCCTCCTGTGTTATTTATATTTTACCATAGTTGACTGCGTTTTTACAGACTTTTTTTCGGTGGGTCTCAGCTCTTTTATTATACACTACTTTGGAGATTTACACAACATATGGGAGAAAACCTATCTTTTCTTTGAATATAGCTTTTAAGATATTTCTTAGTTAGTCATATTTTGTTCTTCTCTGATGCCAATTCCTGACTTTCTCTTTTGTATCATTTTTCTGAGCTTTCTATCAGTTTGTATTTTTAAAGAACACTGCTTCTGCGAATAATTATCCTCAATACAGCGACTTAAATTCACAAACAATCCCATAACAGTATTTCTAAGCAGCATATTTTCAAAATCATCAATATTGTTAAGCATATTCTGAACGTACTCATTACCATCATTTGCGGACTTTGTGAGCCACTCCACAGCCTTTTCCTTATCCTTTTCAAGTTCATCTGCTCCGAAAAGATAAAGCCTGCCGAGCTGATAGCTTGACCACATATTCTTATCAGCGGATTTTTCAAAGTAATCTACCGCCTTTTGAATATCATACTTTTCTTCCTGCAAATACAACTTCCCAAAAGCATACTGTGTGAATTCGTTATCCTCTGCAAGCAGCAAATATTTCTCTGCTCTTTCTAAATCCTGCGTGACAATTTCACCTTTCAAATAAAACTGACCCAACTGAAAACAAGCAAAACTGTCACCCTTATCTGCACATTCTGTCAACATAAATAGTCCTTTTTCAATATCTTGTGAAAAATATTCACCCGAAATATATTCCAATGCAAAAAAACGCTTTGCATTGGAATTTTTAAGTTTCATTGCTTTTTCAATACACTCCAAACCCTTATTCAAATCAGCCTCAATGTATTTTCCTTGAATTAATGTTTTGCCATATTCATACAGACCATTCTTGTTATTCATCTCAGCGGAACGTTTGAAGTAATCAATGGCTTTTGAAATATCAGCTTCCGTTCCAAGTCCGTTTTTGTACATAACTCCAATTTTATAAAATAGGTTATCGTCCGCCTGATCTTTGCTTTCAAGTTCAAGGAAACCAGATAATGCAGCTTTGTAATATCTCTGTGCGGTTTCATTATTCTCAGCAACATATTCACCCTTGCTGTACATCTGTGCAACAGCATAAGAAGCATACGGCTGACCCTGAGAAGCCGATTTCTGATACCACAAAAACGCCTGCGACAAATCTTTTTCCACGCTGTTGCCATAATAGTATAGGTTAGCGAGACTGTATTGTGCGAATTTGTGGCCCTCCTGAGATGACTTCAAAAACCATTGAAACGCTTTTTCATAATCCTGTTCTGTGCCTAACCCATAGCAATGCATTTTACCAATGCGATACCAAACGTAAGAACGCATATCCGCAGGTTTCATGACCTGTCCCTTGAATTTAGGTTCGTATGGGAACATATAGTCCGAATCCGGCTCTATCTCCATAAATCCCTGCAATGCCTCTTGGTAGAATGCGAATGATTTTTCTTCGTCTTTTGCGCCAAGCTTGTCGGTGGAATACAATTTTCCTAAATCGTGAATAGCAAGGACATTGCCTGACTTTGATTCGGAGAGCAAGAGCTGTTCCGCTTTTTGAAAATCTTCAAGCTTTGATTGCTTGTTATAAATCAGCTTGCAGGCTTCTTTGTATGCGTTGCTCCATTTTAAATAATATTTGCTTTTCGGAGAATCATCGGGTTCTTTTGGCGAGATTTTGCTGCTGCATGAAAAACCATTGGCAGCCATATCGTCATTATCAAAATAAATCGCATTATCAAACTCATCAATCTGCGGAGGAATATCTGTTATGTCATCATCAGTTTTTTCTGTCAGTTCCGGTTCTTCAATCTCAATATCAACAACAGGACTATTCATATCCAGCACGGTCTGAATGATCATATTTTTAACGGACTTAAACTCCTTGTTATCCGCAAGCTTCGGAAACTGAACTCTTGCTGACGAATAAACATCATGCTTCTGCTGTTCCATTTCGCACCAGAGGGAGTACATTTTTTGAATTGATTCGTTTTCCGAAAGCCTTATAAAAATCTCATCAACAGTTTTCTTCACATCCGCTTTCAAGTATCCGTATACCTTTTTGCCTTTAGAAGAATTAAGCTGTTCATGCAGTTTTGCAACAAGATCAATTAGTTCTGCATTATCAACATCATTCTGTGAAATGTTATCCGCAAGCTGTTTCATCAACTGCTCAGACTCTTTTTTCATCTGATTGCGCAAATCGGTCTGCTGTGCGTAGAGATGGTGAAGTTCGTCCGCATAAATATCGTTTGCAAAACCACTGCGGATTTTTTCAATACCATGATTAGTGAGAAATCCCTCACGCTCGTTTGTGGAGTACACGATGATATGCACATGGGGATTCGTTTTCTTATCGTGAAAGGCGGCATACCATTTCAGATTAGCCATATCAATTTTTTGATTCTTTGCAATGTTAGAAATCTGCCGCTTGACTAATTCCCGCCACGCTTTTAAATTATCATACCCCATTGCCTGAGCGTTATCTCTGCGCAGCGAAACGACATGAGTCCAAACGTTACCGCCATGGTTTGCAATCTCTTTTGCAACCTTTTCAAGATTAATAGGTTCGTCCGATTGTGAAAACAAACCGTGCGAACCAAACTTGACTGCTCCGGGACGGTTTGCAAGATAGCCTACATAATTTTCACGACTTGTAAGCCTGTCCATGTTTCGGTCAAGTATTACCGATATGAGCGCTGAACCGTTTTTAATTGTGGGATTCTTTTGGTAATCTTCGTACTCAAATAACTCTTTGCTGTCGGGGAAATCGTGCAGCAGAGATGAAATAAGCTCCTGCTGACTTTTCGTAGCAGGAGCTGTTTCATTTGCATTCGGTATCGGGACTGAACCCTCACGGGTTGCAATATATTTTACATAATGGTACAGCTGTTTTTTCTTCCCAGAGCCGCTTTTAAGATAGCGGCTTGTAACAATTAATTTTGGCAATTAAAAATCACTCCTTCTGATACTCCACAGCGTCCTCATAATCAATAATACCGTTGATTTTACGGACTTCATTAACGCACATGGCATGAAGACTTCTAAGCGTTTCATCGTCCACATCATTTATCGCCGCAGTCATATGCGACAGCTTGCCAAGCTCAACTGCAACTTTGAAAAGCAAGCGGGCAAGCCGCTGTTCCGTACCCTTAATTGTAGCTTTGACTGTTTCGGTTATCATTGGTGAAATGTAATTCACGCTTTTTTCCTCATCAAGATAACCGATGTAGAACTTGATCGCTTTTTCAATAAACTCACTCTGCGACTTGCAGTTGTCGTTTTTGTAGTGAACCTCCACGTCTTTCAACGTTTCGGGATATGCCCATAGCGCAAATTTTACTTTATTCTCAAAACTCATCTTACAACACCTCTTAAATCCTTGGCTTTACGCTGTTTTCTGCCACTGCAACCCCTAATTTTCAAAATCCCCGATTTTACAACCCCTTTGCCGAAAACTCTGTAAATCTCGCAAAATGCGGTCGGCTTTGCCGTCCGCTGTAACTGTTTCGGGGTTTCAACCCCGAAACTTTAACTTGCAATAAAATATTTTCCCTCAAACCCACCCGAAATCATCTGATCCCTGCCATTCTCAAACTTTGCAACAAAACGCCCCAAATTCGCCCCAGCTGCCTTTAGGGTAGTTACCCCACTCATGCTCTGAAAACGCCACACGAGGGCACACGGTGCGAACGGTGGCGAATTACTGCTCGGACAGCTTTTCCGTTTCGGCAGGAGCAGTGATCTTCTGCTTTCTCGCAGGCTTTCTGTCCGACATCATATCAATAAAATCTCTCACATTCTGCGGAACGACCTTGCCGTAAAGCTGATCTGCATATTTTTCAAGCTCCGCAGCAAGAGTTGTGTTCTTCTGCTCCAGATACATTTCTATCGCCGAGAGCTTTTTCTCGTTTACATTTACCGTAACTGATTTTTTCAACCTATCACACTCCAATAAAATTAATTTTCTGATGAGCTGTCCTCATTCACACTTTGAATAGCGTCAGTCACCTCCTGAGGATAAGTCACTCCATCATAGGTACACCAACTTGTCCAGCTGCCATTTGAAACAGGCTCTTTTGTGACATAACCAACACTTTCAGAACTGTAAACAACTTCTCCGTTCCCAACATAAATTCCGTGCTGACTTCCGTCAAACAACCCTATCCCGACAACTTCAGGCATAGTATCTATACCACCCTGCTCTGTGTAAACAAGAGTATCGTAATCGGGATCAAACTTTTTATCGGTCGGACTGTAGTTCAGATATCCCAGCACAAGCCCTGCATTATCCGCATAACGTATTCTGTCAGTTTCATTCCTTTCACCAATAAAACCGTTCATATATCCCCAGCCTGAGATGTAAGCATTATCAGCCCAAGCCGCAAGATCAGCACAATTTTTCGTGCCTGTATCAGTAAACATAAACGCATTTATGGTGCTGTTCATTACAAAAGTGTATGTGCGGACGAACTCATCATAGTTAATATCCAAACCGTAAGTCGAGTTTATAGCTGAGATCAAATCGCTGTCATTCTGAGCAGTAGCAAAGAGATCAGCATATGACTCAGCATAGAAATTCTGCACTTCATCAAAGTATGACATATATATCAGCTGAGCCTTGATCGTCTGATCTCTCATCCCTGCATTTGTCATAGCATCCTCTATGGCTTGCCCTTGATTTTGAATATTTGTTATCTCCGCCTGCTGTTCGCTGTCCAGACTCTCAAACAAAGCTGACTCTGTAAACAGATTTTTGTCTATGTCAGGCGGTTCGATATTCATACTTCCAATACTTGAGATCACAGCAATAGGCAGGAACATAAGCCCCAGAAAGCCGGCGATGATACTGCCGACTGCCACGAACAGCTTGCCACGCTTGTTTTCATCTCCGAGAATATATACGGCTATCTTTTTCACAGCCACCGCAACTGCTGACGACATCAGATCACCTCACTAACTTCAAATTCAGTAAATGCACCCTGTGTTTTCATTTCTATGCCGTGCATATATTCAAGTGCACCACGCTCCGTTGCAAACAAAATGGGCTCGCCACTATGACGAACCCAATCCTCAAATATATTTCTGTTGTTCTCAGCATAACGTGTTTTCCATATGCCGTATTTTTACTTTTGCATTTTTATCTGCCTACGTTTCTGCACCAAAAAGAGCCGCAATTTACTGCGACTCGTATATTAAACATATAGTTTTAGTCTATTGATAGATCAAATAACAATTCAATTATTAAATCCACAACTCCATTTCTCCAGAATCGCAAAAGCCAAATTTTTCGTACAAGTGTTTTCCTGCTGCTGATGGTTTTAGTTTTATATTATGAACGCCTTTGCTCTTCAACCATTTAATCAGCTCTTCTATTATTTTTGAAGAATAACCGTTTCTCCTTTTATCAGGAATACAATATACATCAATTATATATCCATACATTGGAGTTTTGAAGAAACAAAACGGAACATCTTCCTTGATCACTGCACCACCGCACGCTATAACACTATCGTTTTCATACACTAAATAATGACAACATTTCTCTTGCTGATACAGTTCCTTATATTTTTCATATATATGTTTTTCAGCATTGTCCTGTAACAAAACTATTGAACCTACTTCTTTAAACATATCCATTTTTAATTTAATAACAATATCCAAATCTTTGATTTCGGCTTTTTTTATTTCCATAGCACTATAACTCCATTCAAATATCTTTCGTTTTATCGATCAGTTCGTTAAAGATAGTATATCAAATTTCAGTTATGAAGTCAAGAAATTTATCCCATATAAAAATCTATCTTCCCCCAGCCGAACCAAACAAACCCGCCTTGTAAGCAGGAGCAATGACCTGCAGCAGATACCTCTCATTACCACACCGATACAGGCAAGTACCTCGTTCTGGATACTTGATAAGACTGTACTCTGACTCTTCCAACTGTAAGGTGTCAATGAATGCCGTTGGCGAGATATTTCCTGGATTGAACAGAAAATGATGCGACGGAATGGAGAACAAGGGCTTAGTAAATTCCTTGATCTCAGGCAGGAGAAAGTCCTCGATATTTTGCGAAGCTAATATGAAAGACGATTCCTTTTTTCGAACACGTTTCATACCGTTGCGAATATATTCGATTGCCGTCATATTTGTAAGGAATAAATATAACTCATCGACTGCCGCAACAGTATTTCCGCGCCCTAAAAGCTGATTGCTCATGTAACTTAGAATGTTGAACAGCAGCGTATCTTTCAGCCGTTTGTTTGTATCCATAAGACCTTTTACTCCGAAACAGATAAACTCGCTGTCTTTGATGTTTGTTCTGCCGTTGAAATATTTCGATTCCGCTCCCTTGCACATTGAGTGCAATCCCAAGCAGATATTCTGCAATATTTCTTCGGTGTAGAGGTGTTTTTTAGCATTATCAAATGCCATAAATTCTTTTTCAACTAACTCATACAGGTCTGACATTACAGGATAGTCACAGTTTTCCAACTTATCGAGATCTGTAAGATCGTCAATACCGAAACGTGCATACAGTTTCATAAGCATTATCTCTATTGTGTCGATCTCTGCGTCTGTGAAGTCTTTGTATGCTCTGAAAAAGTCTTTTAGATAGCTGATGTGCTGACTTAAACGGGTTACTTTTCGGAATGTTTCAGGGCTGTCATCGGTTTCCTTTTCTTGATTTCCAAAGCGAGAATTTTCTGACCACTCTTTTGGCTCAAGCGGATTTATCATAAACTCACCCGACATCATATCAATATATGTGCCGCCAAGGTTATTGCACAGATCCTCATATTCGTGTTCAGGGTCTAAGCAAAGTATAGATTTGCCTGATTCACGCTGATTGCAAAGCAGCAGTTTCATAAGATAAGACTTACCCTGACCGCTGTTGCCGAGAATGAGAATATTGCTGTTTGTCTTGTCCTCGGTACGTCTGTCGAAGTCCACAAGCACATTGCTGCCGTACTTATCTCTGCCGATATAGAATCCGTTTTTGTCGGTCTTTCCTGAGTAATTCAGAGGATAAAGATCAGCCACCGAGCTTGCAGGAAGAACACGTTCAAACTGACTTGCGAATACGTTATTGCCCGCAGGATGAACAGACAAGAATCCCTCTTTCTGCCGCAAAAGCAAACGGTCAACGGATATTTTGGAACGTGTAAGCTCCATTTGAATATCGGCTTGCAGTTCTTTCAGTTTGTCCTCAGTACTTGCTTTTAGCTCGATAAACACGGCCGTATGCAGGAGGGGTTCTTTGTTCCTTCTAAGCTCCGACAGCAGTTCTACCACATCGTCAATGTTGTTCTGAGCCTTTATGCTCTCGTTGACGTCATTTGTGGTGGTCATCATATGGTTTTTCCTCATTGCCTGCTGAACGATCTTCCTTTGCTCCATGCTTGTAACAAGGCGGTTGTAGATACGGAGCGTTACACCGTTCCTGTCCGCAAGGTGAGCAAGTATAGCCGTTTCTTCCGTACTTGGCGGATACTCCGTCACCGCCCAGCAGGACTTGTAGAAGTTTCCGCAGATGTAGTGGTCGGTGTAAAAGCGGATCACGCCCGGCATGGTGCGGTCGAAAAAGTCCTTTGCTTCCACTATCTCAAGCTGCTCATCAGACAGTTCTTTTTTCTTCTGCTTTTTAGTTCTCATTTGTTTTCGCCTCCAAATCAAATTCGGTTTCTCCCTCGATATCGGGTATCTCATCGCCTGAAATACTCGTTCCAAAATACAGTGCAAGCATTCTTTTTACCTCCGATTTGCTCATTCTCCTTGCCGCAGATCCATGCTCGGCTATTGCCTTATCCACTCGGTTAATGGTGTTAAAGATCTGCTCGTCCTTCTCACGCTTGAATCTTAGGGCAAATATAAACTGTCTTGCCGAGGACATTTCAACCTGTATCTCGTCAAGAAAATCATAGTCCGCCTGCAAGAGTTTTCTGACCGCCTCATTCTGCTCTGTCTGCAAACGCTTTTTGACATAGGTTTTGTTGCTGTCGAAACACTCGCAGGAATCCAGAGCAAGTATTTCAAGGTTGGGTATCGTGCTTAACAGCATCATAAGGTGGTGTATCTTCACGTCGATATTCGCCGCAGAAAGCACGGAAATATTGGTCGGCTCAACGCTGAAAAACGCTATCTCAGCCTTATCGGTTTTTACGCCGAAACGAGTAAAGCGTTCAAGACCTATAAGACCCTGAACGCTGTTATTTTTCCTTTTTGCCATCTATATTTTCCTCCATAAAAACAATTGCTGCGAAGTCACAAAGAACTTCACAGCATTAAAAAGATAGTCCATTATTGCGGTTTCGTCCACCCGAAGGGAGAGAAACGCAAAGCAAGCGGTTGCAGCTATGGGGATAACGTTCCATAGATTTACAAGCACGATCACCGACAGAATTATCCCGCCGCAGATTATGATAAAATCCCGAACGTTCCAGAACCACAGCTTTACGTTTGCCCGCAGATTTTCAGGGTAGATGTAGGTTTTCATTTTATCAGACCTCCTAAAAAAAGAACTCCGAAATTGCTTTCAGAGTTCTTGGTGAGATGCAAGGGATTCGAACCCTTGATGGCACTTATATATAATAATTTCAATAAAACATCATACTTGGTACATTCACAAGAATCATCTCAAAAGTGCCACTTATAGCCTTTCTTAGAAATGCTTTAAATCCCATATTACCGCCTCCGATAAAATCAAGATCAAATAAACTCAATATACTTACCATTAACGAAATAATATCTATTGGAATTTCCAGTGTGCTGATGCTAAAAATTGAAATTATTACTATCCAAACATATTGTACCACATTAAATCATAGAAAGCAATATAAAAATATGAATTTAAGTTTTATGCATTATGTTTCAGCATACCGACTGCTTTAGCCCCCATAGAAACAGTATGACTAACACTCATCATATTGACTCTAACGCTGGTATCAAGCCCGTACATCTGAGCTATCCTCGGCACTTCGTTAGCCGACAGGCATATCCCCACAGCAAGCAATGGGTGCTGAGTGTACGTCAGAAGTCCGATATACAATATCGTTGTCTGCAAAAGTGCCGTCAGACAAGTCGCAATGACCTGCTTGCACCAGCTGTAAAATCCGTCTGTGTAACCTCTCGGAACTCCAAAAA